>JAKMFG010000282.1 GCA_022425565.1 Alphaproteobacteria bacterium | reverse complement strand
CGGCTGAAGGCGCAGAACCTTGCCGGCGGGCGCGTGACCCTGAAGCTGAAACGTCCCGACCACCGCATCCTGACGCGAAGCCAGACGATGTCCGAACGCACCGACAAGGCGCATCTTCTGTTTACCGTCGGGTGCGAGCTTCTGGGGCGCGAGATCGGCAGCGGGCAATCATACCGGCTTCTCGGCATCGGGGCGGAACAGCTTGGCCCGCCGGGCGGCGGCGATCTTCTCTCCCTAGTCGGCGAGGGCGAGAGCCGGCAAGACGATCTGGAAGCGGCGATTGACGATCTGCATGCCCGGCTTGGCGAAGACGCGCTGCAGAGCGGGCGCCAGTTCACCCGCAAGCACAGGCCGGAGCGTGACGCCACGCGCCAGCGCGCCGCCATCGAGAACCTGTCCGGCGAGGATGATGATGACCCGCAGCCATAACGGCGATCAGATAGGCGATCAGAGCGGCAATCAGAGAAGCAGTCAGAGCGGCAGTCAGAGCGGCAGGCCGACATAATTCTCCGCCACCATCTGGCGGCCGGCATCAGATGTCGTGACATAGGCCAGCTCGGCCTCTTTCATGCGCTGCTCGAACGGATCGTCATTGAACTGGTGGGTCAGATTGGTCAGCCACCAGGAGAACCGCTCGGTCTTCCAGACGCGGTCGAGCGCACGCCGTGAATATTCATCCAGCGCCGCCTCGTCCTGCTCGGTGCAGAAGGCCAGAATCGCGTCATACATATAATGCACGTCCGATGCCGCGAGGTTCAGTCCTTTTGCCCCGGTCGGCGGGACGACATGCGCCGCATCACCGGCCAGCATCAGGCGTCCGAACCGCATCGGCTCGGCAACAAAGCTGCGAAGCGGGGCGATGCTCTTTTCCAGCGACGGACCGGTTTCCAGCGCCTCTGCCATCTCCGGCGGCAGGCGGCGGCGAAATTCGTCCCAGAAGGCGTCGTCCGACCAGTTCTCGACCTTGTCGTCGACATCGCACTGGATGTAATAGCGCGAGCGGGTCATCGAGCGCATCGAGCACAGGGCAAAGCCGCGCGCCGTGTTCGCATAGACAACCTCATGCGCCACCGGCCGCGTGTCGGAAAGCAGGCCCAGCCAGCCAAAGGGATAGATTTTCTCATAGGTGGTAATGGCGGATTCAGGCACGGAACGGCGGCTGACGCCGTGATAGCCGTCACAGCCGGCGATCAGGTCACAGTCGATCCGGTGGGTGACCCCGTCCTTGGCATAGGTAACCCAGGGGTGCGCCGTGTCGATATCGTGAATGGCGACGTCGGCGGCCTCATAAACTGTTTCGCTTCCCGCCTTGTGTCGCACCTCGCACAGGTCGCGCGTCACCTCGGTCTGGCCATAGGCGGTGACCACCTTGCCATTGGTGTGTTCTGACAGGCCGATCGCCACGGATTTATTGTCATAGACGAGATTGACCGCATGGTGCGGAATGCCTTCGACCGAAAGCCTTGTCCCTGCTTCAGCCCGGTGGATCAGATCGACGGTGGTCTGCTCGAGAATGCCGGCGCGAATGCGCGCCAGCACGTAATCCTGTGTCTGCCTCTCGAGGACGACATTCTCGATCCCGGCAAGATCCAGCAGACGGCCAAGAAGCAGCCCTGCCGGGCCCGCCCCTACAATCACAACCTGTTTACGCACCCGCTGCCTCCCGGCCACCCGTACCATTCAAGCACTGGAAAATAGTCGGGAACCAGTCCTCCCGCAAGCGATCACCAGGTCGCATGTCATGTCCCGGAAAGGGCGGCGATGTGCGCCCGGGCCTCTCGACATAGCGTGCGTCATCACCAACCAGCCGCAGCGAGAAGGCGCGGCGGCGGATGTCGCTTTCATTGCCCCGCGCCCCGTGCAGAACGCGAAAATCAAACGCGACGGCATCGCCCGGCTCCATTGGCCATTCGAGAATTCGCATCCCCTCGGCATCAGGATCAGGGACCGGCATATAGGCATCATCAGCAGCATAGAAATTCTCTTCGGACAGCCAGCGTGTCGGCAACACAGGCCGCGGCCAGAGATGCGAGCCGGCCACGCAGCGAAGGCTTGCCGCGCCGACCGGATCGACCGGACACCAGAAGCTGAGTGTCTGCTGCCCCTCGACGAAGTAATAGGGGCTGTCCTGGTGCCACGGGGTCGCCTTCGAGGTGCCCGGCTCCTTGACCAGCACATGGTCATGGAACAGCTGTGCGCGGTCGGAGCACATCAGATCGGCAGCGACCTCGGCCGCAGGCGAGCGCCTGATTACCTCGTCAAAGGGCGGAATCCGCGTCCAGTTGCAATAATCGTCAAAGAACCTGCCGGTTTCGCCCGGCTTGAGATTTTCCGCCGCATAGGGACCGGGATCAGTCATGTTCATTTCAATCCCGGCGGCAATCTCATCGACGAAATCGGCGAACAGCCCGCGTACCAGCACAGCACCGTCGCGGGCGTAGTCATCGATATGCTGCTGAGTGACGAGCGGATGCATGGCGGGCGTCCTTTGGCTAACCGTTGATCAGCAGTGAATCGCGATCAAGCGAGAAATTGGCATAGATCGGCAGGAACGCGCTGCCGATGGCGCGCGCGGTGATGCCGATCTCTGCCTGATGAAGTTCGGGAAGATGAATTCCCTTTGCATTATAGCGGCCCAGCGCAGCGCGCGTCATCTGCAGAAGATCACGGGTCCGGTCTTCGGGCAGTCCGCCTGCGAGCACCACCGCATCCAGATCAAGCACCGAGGCCGTTGCCAGAATGGCAAAAGCCAGACTATCCGACGCGTCTTCGGCCCATTCGGCGAAAATACGAATGGTCTCGTCATCCTGCTCGCCGTAATAGAATGAGTGAGGATCATCACGGCCGGCGGCACGCGCCATCGCCTCGAACCGCGTCAGGGACGCGCGTTCAATCAGCTGCGCGGGCATCCCGTCGCGACCAAGACCGGTCGGAAGCGAGCCGATCGCCGCCGTGGCACCATGCGCACCCGTCTGCAGCTGGTTCGAGAGAACAAGGCCGCCGCCGACAAAGCTGCCAACATAGAGATAAAGGAAATTCTGAATTTCCTTGCCCCGGCCGAAACACAGCTCGGCAAGGCAGGCGGCCGACACATCATGCAGCAGGAAGGTCCGTGCGCCGACCCGGGATTCGACCTCGGCGACGATGTCGATATCGTTCCAGTCCTCGAGCGCCCCAGCGGCCAGGTTCAGTTCGGCCTCCCATCCGGCAAGGCTTCGCGGCATGGCAATCCCGGCCCCGATCACACGTTTCTGCTGTTCGTCAGGAAGATCAGCAATGAGACCCGGAAGATTGGCATCAAGAAGGCGCAGCGTCACGCCGGCATCCGGCATGGCAAACCGCTCGGTACGGCGGACCAGCACCGTGCCGTCGAACCCCATGGCGATCAGGTCCAGCGACCGCCGGCCGATCTTGATGCCGATTGATACCGCACCGTGCGGGTTGAGTGCGAAGGGCGTCGAGGGCTGGCCGACGCGGCCGCGCATCTTGTCTCCACTCAGAAGAAGCCCGCTTGCCGTCAGACGCTTGACGATCACCGTCATGGTCTGCGCCGACAGCCCGGTCATGCGCGCCAGGTCCGCCTTTGTGAGCCAGCCATGGCGACGCAACAACGAGACGATCAGCCGTTCATTATACTGCCCGACGCTGACCTGGTTGCCGCCGTGAAGCGCGGCGGAGGTATGGTCACCAATTGAGGATTGCGCCTTCATCCGGGTGTTTTCCCTGCCCCTGAAAACTGAATGCCGGCTTTTGCAGCATGATGATGCCGTCATGGCACTTGCGGCATGACGGCCACGACAGGATAGAACTGCCGGCATCACCCCCGCAAGCCACCTTCCAGACTCATCCGTAGCAGATTTGTAATATTTTTTAAATCAGATTGATTTATTAATTGACGGACGACCCTCTTCTCCTGTATTTCCGGGGCATGAATGGGGGAGACATGTCATGAAGCAGGTTGCCATCAACGGATTTGGCCGGATCGGCCGCAACATTCTTCGAGCGCTTCTGGAAACGCCGCGCGACGACTACAGCATCGTCGCCGTCAATGATCTGGCGCCGGTGGAAACCGCGGCCCTTCTTCTGGAGCTGGACTCGACCCATGGCCGGCTCGACCGGGCAGTGGAGTTTGGCGACGGCTATCTCGAGATCGACGGACAGCGTATCGCCTATATGAGCCATCGGAGTCCCGAGGATTGCGACTGGGGCGGACGCGGCATCGAGCTGGTGATGGAATGTACCGGTATTTTCACCGATGCCGAAGCCGCCAGCAGGCATCTCGACGCCGGCGCGGCGCGCGTTCTGGTTTCCGCACCATGCAAGGGCGCGGACGCCACCATCGTCTATGGCGTCAATGACGGCACTCTGGCGCCAGATATGAACATCATTTCGAACGCCTCCTGCACCACGAACTGCCTGGCCCCCGTCGCCAGCGTGCTGCAGGCAGCATGTGGCATCAATCAGGGTTTCATGACCACGATCCACGCCTATACGGGCGACCAGAACCTGATTGACGGCGACCACCGCGACCCATACCGGGCGCGGGCGGCGGCGCTGAACATGGTGCCTTCGACCACGGGCGCGGCACGCGCTGTTGGCCTTGTCCTTCCCGAGCTTGACGGACGGCTGGACGGGGTTGCCATCCGGGTGCCGACACCGAATGTGTCGGCCGTCGACCTTGTGTTCGAGCCAACCCGCCAGATGAATGCCGAGGATATCAACGCCGCCTTTGTCGCCGCTGCAGACACCATGGCGCCCGTGCTGGCGGTGACCGACAGGCCGCTTGTTTCCACCGACTTCAATCATGACCCCTCATCGGCCGTGGTCCATCTCGACCAGACCCGGGTGATGCCGGATGGCATGACCCGTGTTCTGGCCTGGTATGACAATGAATGGGGATTTTCGAACAGGATGCTGGACACGGCCGGTTCCATCCTGAAACTGTAGGTGAAGCAGAGTGCCAGACCACGACCATTCCTTCGGTGATGCCGGCCTCGCAGCGGAGACCGATATGACAGATGCCAAAACGCCCTCGGTCAATTTGTCCCCGAGCGATTATGTGATCATCGGCGGCACCGGCGATCTTGCGTTGCGCAAGATTCTGCCAGCCCTGTTCTGGCGCTATCTCGACGGACAGATCACCGCAGACTATCGGATCGCCGCCGCATCAAGGCGCGACGTCTCGCTTGAAGACTATGCCGGCATGCTGCGGCCATTCTGTGAGGACGCATTCTCCAGTGGTGCTGCCAGCGAGGATAACTGGACCGACTTTCTGGCGCTCATTTCAATGATCACACTGGATGTGCAGGGTGGTGCCGGCGGGGACCAGCTGGCCGGTTTCCTCAACCAGCGCGCAGACAGCGCCCGTCCCAGCATCTTCTATCTGGCCATCGCGCCAAGCCTGTTCGGCGATGCGACCCGCCTGCTTCGTGATTGCGGGCTGGTGACGCCGCAGGCGCGCCTCGTCGTTGAAAAGCCGCTTGGCCATGACGGCGCCTCGAGCCGCGCGATCAATGCCGAGCTTGCCGAAATCTTTGATGAATCTCAGATCTACCGGATCGACCATTATCTCGGCAAAGAGACGGTGCAGAACCTGATGGCGCTGCGCTTTGCCAATGTCATCTTCGAGACACAGTGGAACAACAACCATATCGACCACGTCCAGATCACCGTGGCAGAGACGGTGGGCGTCGATAACCGCGCCGAGTATTACAATGCTTACGGCGCCATTCGCGACATGGTTCAGAACCACCTTCTGCAGCTTGTCTGCCTTGTGGCGATGGAGCCGCCGTCGCATTTCAACGCCGACCAGGTGCGTGACGAGAAGCTGCGTGTCCTGCGGGCGATCCGGCCCCTGTCCGCTGCCGACATCTCCCGTGGCCAGTATCAGGAATACACGCAGGAACTCGGCAGCCAGTCCGATACCGAGACCTATGTCGCGATGAAGCTGGCGATCGACAACTGGCGCTGGGCGGGAGTGCCCTTCTATATCCGCACCGGCAAGAAGCTGGCACGGCGGGCTTCGGAAATCGTCATCACCTTCAAGCAGCGCCCGCATGATATCTTCCAGCGCAATGGCGGCGGTGACATCGACAGTCCGCCGAACAGGCTGATCATCCGCCTCCAGCCAAGCGAGGGGTTGCGCCTGCAGCTGATCTCCAAGGAGCCCGGTCCGGGCGGCATGCGGCTGTTCCCGTCGGAACTCAACCTCAGCTTTGGCGACACCTTCGAAGCCCGGCTGCCGGATGCCTATGAACGGCTGCTGATGGATACCGCGCGTGGCAACCAGACGCTGTTCATGCGCCGCGACGAGGTGTTCGCGGCCTGGGATATCATCGACCCTGCGATGAAACTGATGGCAGGCGGGACCCCGGCGCTCTATCGTTCGGGTACGATGGGGCCGCCAGACGACCTTCTTGCCACCGACGGCCGGTCCTGGATCGACCCCTATGATGACTGACGGCACGGGAGCCGGGCCATGACACAGCTTCACGACCGCATCGCCGCCGTCACCGAACGGGTTCGCAGCCGCAGCCACGATCAGCGACAGGCCTATCTCGAAGATATCGCAGCGATGGAGGACTCGCCCGACAGCGACCGGCGCGCCGTATCCTGTTCCAACATGGCGCATGCCGCGGCCGCAGCAGGCCCGGACCAGAAAAATGTGCTGGGCGCGGGCAGCGAGCTGGCGCCAAATATCGGCATCATCACCGCCTATAACGACATGCTGTCGGCGCACCAGCCGTTCGAAACCTATCCGCAGGTGATCCGGGCCGCCGCGCGTGCCGCAGGCGGCACCGCACAAGTGGCTGGCGGCGTGCCGGCGATGTGCGATGGCGTCACCCAAGGGCGCCCGGCCATGGAGCTGTCGCTGATGAGCCGCGATGTCATCGCCATGGCAACAGCGGTTGGGCTGTCGCACGGGGTCTATGACGCGGCGCTGTGCCTTGGCGTTTGCGACAAGATCGTGCCGGGGCTGGTGATCGGCGCGCTGTCCTTTGGCCATCTTCCGGTGATTTTTGTGCCAGCGGGCCCCATGACAAGCGGTCTGCCGAATGCCGAAAAGGCCGCAGTCCGCAAAGCGTTCGCCCGCGGCGAGGCAACCCGCGCCGACCTGCTGAAATCCGAGGTCGCCGCCTATCACGGGCCCGGCACCTGCACGTTCTACGGCACCGCCAATTCCAACCAGATGCTGATGGAGGTGATGGGGCTACACCTTCCCGGCGCCGCCTTCGTCAACCCGCATGACGATCTGCGCCACGCTTTGACCGTTGCCGCCACCGAACGTGCCATCGCCATCGCGCGCCGTGGCAAGGATCCGCGCCCGATCGGCCGGATGCTGGACGAGCGCAGCTTCGTCAATGCCATTGTCGGCCTGCATGCCACGGGCGGCTCGACCAACCATACGCTCCACCTCCCGGCAATGGCCGCGGCAGCTGGCATCACCCTCACCTGGCAGGATTTCGCCGACCTGTCCGAGGTGACGCCACTGCTGGCGCGTGTCTATCCGAACGGTCAGGCGGATGTGAACCATTTCCACGCCGCTGGCGGCATGGGCTATGTCATCGCCCAGCTTCTCGGCGCCGGCCTCCTGGATGGCAGCGCCGCCACCGCGTCAGGTGACAGCCTCGCCGATTATGCGCGCGAACCCGTGCTGTCGGACAGTGGGCTTGTCTGGCGTGACGCACCATCGGCCTCACTCGACACTGATATTCTGCGCCCCGCAGGTGATCCACACGCGCCGAATGGCGGGCTTCGCATGCTTGACGGCAATCTCGGCAAGGCGGTGATCAAGATTTCTGCGGTCGCCGAGGAATGCCGCCTGATCGAGGCACCGGCAGCGGTCTTTGAAGACGAGGCAGCCGTGAAGGCAGCCTATGCTGCCGGCGAACTGGACCGGGATGTCGTCGTCGTCGTGCGGGGACAGGGCCCGCAGGCCACCGGCATGCCCGAACTTCACAGCCTGACGCCGATGCTGTCCAACCTGCAGGACAAGGGACATGCCGTCGCTCTCGTCACTGACGGGCGCATGTCCGGCGCCTCGGGCAATGTGCCGGCCGCCATCCATGTGATGCCCGAAGCCGTTGCCGGCGGTCCGATCGGACAGGTGGCAGATGGCGACATGATCCGTCTCGATGCGGTGGCAGGAACCCTGCAAACCGATGCCGAGCTGACGTCCCGGGCGCCGTTCGGTCCGACCAACAGCGCCCCGCAACGCGGCTTTGCCCGCCCGCTTTTCAGTGCCCTTCGCGCGTCTGCCGGTTCCGCCGAGCAGGGCGCCGGGCTGCAGTCCAAGGAGAGCTGACACATGCTGACCATTCCCCAGATTCTGGCGCTCGGCCCGGTGATGCCGGTTATTGTCATCGATGACAGCGACAGGGCCGTCCCACTTGCCGAGGCGCTTCTGGAAGGCGGCATCCGCACCATCGAGATCACTCTTCGTACCCCGGCAGCGATGGATGCGATCAGCGCCGTCGCCGGCCACTGCCCTGACATCACCATTGGTGCCGGCACGGTGAACCGGGCCGAGCTGGCGCATCAGGCGCGTGATGCCGGGGCGGCGTTTGCCGTATCGCCCGGCACCACGCAGGATGTGATTTCAGGCTGCCGCGCTGCGGGACTGCCGCTTCTTCCCGGGGCGGCCACCGTGTCCGAGATGATGGCGCTTCAGGACGAGGGGTTCAGTGCCGTAAAGTTTTTTCCGGCAAATGCATCCGGCGGCACCGCCTTTATCAAGGCGCTGGCCAGCCCCCTTCCGGGAGTGACCGTCTGTCCCACGGGCGGCATTACACAGGACACCGCACCGGACTGGCTTGCCCTGTCCAATGTGCCATGTGTCGGTGGCAGCTGGGTCGCCTCACAGGCGGCCATTGCCGATGGTGACTTTGACGGCATCGCTTCGCGCGCACGCGCCGCCGCTGCGCTGTAGCGTTTCATGAACGGCTCCCAGCTCACCGCCGCACGCCGCTCGATCTCGGCAGGTTTTCTGGGTCTTGGGCTGTTCATGGGAATGTGGGGCGTGATGGTCCCGCTTCGCAGCGCCGATCTCGGCCTGAGCGAGCTGATGATCTCGGCTTTCCTTCTGATCATCGGGTTAAGCCTGTGCACCGCCATTTTCCTTGTGACGCGGGTGAAGGCTCTTCAGCAGGACGGTCAACTGATCCGCTTTTCGGGTCCGGTCTATGCTGGCGGATTTACCATCTGCCTGCTGACCGGGTCGCTTCCGGTCTTCTTTGCAGCCGGCATGGTGACCGGCCTTGCCGCCGGCTTTCTCGACGCCGGGCTGAACAGCCAGTCATCACAGTGGGAACAGCAAGCCAAGAAGCGCAGCATGTCGGGGTTTCATGCGCTGTTTTCGCTTGGCATGCTGATCGGGGCCGGCCTTGTAACACTGCTGCTGGCAGGCGGCCATGACCCGGCGTTCGGGATCGTCGGGTCTGCCGTGATCTATGGCGTCTATATCATCACAAACCGGGCCTGGCTGGTGGCGGCGGCGAGCGAGGCCAGAGACGATGATGTCCAATCCGGCAGGCCGCTGAGATTGTCGTTCGCCGTGATCATGTTCCTTGGCGCATGCATCTCGCTGTCCTCGCTGGTCGAGGGTGGGGTCATTGACTGGTCGGCGCTTCATCTCAACCGGGTGCTGACGCTGCCTGCCGAAGATGCCGGGCGCGCCGTGCTGTTCTTCAGCGTCGCTATGACCGTG
>JAKMFG010000271.1 GCA_022425565.1 Alphaproteobacteria bacterium | reverse complement strand
CCGCCGCCACCTCCCGAACTGGCGCCATCCTCGCTGATTGGTAGCTCGGTCCCGATGCTGCAGTCAAAGCTGGGGGAGGCCGACTTCACCCGCAGCGAAGGTGGGGTAGAGACCTGGCAATACCGGTTCGAGACATGCGTCGTTGATTACTTTCTGATTGTCGAAAGCGGCACCACAACGGTTGTCAGCTGGGCATGGCGCGCACCGGTGATCGGTGCGCCGATCGACGAGATATCCTGCAGGCGCGCGCTTGCCGGTCGCAAGGCCGCCAGCTGATCAGGTCACGCATATGGTGCCCGGAAGAAATGGGCTGTCAGGCGGTCTTGTCCTTAAAAAGGCAAAACTCGTAAATGGCGCAGCTTGCGCAATCCGGCTTTCGGGCCTTGCATACATAGCGGCCATGCAGGATCAGCCAGTGATGCGCCCCCTTTTTCCAGGCATCGGGTACACGCCTGACGAGCTCCGCCTCGACGGCGTCAGGTGTCTTGCCGGGGGCCATTCCGGTGCGGTTGCCAACGCGAAAAATATGCGTATCGACGGCGATGGTGGGCTCGCCAAAGGCCTCGTTCAGTACGACATTCGCCGTCTTCCGGCCTACACCGGGAAGCGCCTCGAGCGCCGCTCGGTCAGATGGCACCTCGCCGCCATGCTCGTCGATGAGGATCTGTGACAGCTTGTGGACATTCTTGGCCTTGGTGTTGAACAGCCCGATGGTGCGAATATGGTGGGCGATGCCATCAACGCCGAGCGTGACCATCGCCTGCGGTGTGTCTGCGGCGGCATAGAGCCCTTTCGTTGCCCGGTTCACCCCGACATCCGTCGCCTGCGCCGACAGCACGACAGCCACCAGTAGCGTATAGGGGTTTTTATACTCCAGCTCCGTCTTGGGTTCGGGAAGCCGCGCCGACATGCGTACGAAACATTCCTCAATATGGTCGAGCTTCATCTTGCGGGGGCGAGGCCTGGTTGCCATAGATGCGTGACTCCTTCGCGAACGCAGGAAAGTGCTGGACCGGACGCAAGATTGCCCTAATCTCGACCAAGGTGCAATTTGCCGGACCAATACACATCATCTGACCCCTGAAATGACAATCTTCAACCTTGGTTCCATTAATATCGATCTGATCTATCGGGTCTCGCATTTTCCGGCCCCGGGCGAGACACTGACCACGCGCGATCACGAACGTATGCTTGGCGGCAAGGGTGCGAACCAGTCGATTGCGCTGGCCAGCGCCGGAGCCATTGTTCGCCATATCGGCGCGACCAATGCTGAAGATAAATGGCTTCGCGCCGAGATGAGCAATGCCGGGGTCGATATCGGCGGTGTTCAGGACAGCGGCCTTGCCACCGGCCATGCCATTGTCAGTGTGTCAGACGATGGCGAGAACCAGATTCTGCTCTATTCGGGGGCTAATCATAACATCGATTTGCCGGCGGCCATCTCGCAGCTCGACGCCGCCGGCGAGGGTGACTGGGCGCTGCTTCAGAATGAAACAAATGGCGCTGATGAATTTGTCGAGGCTGCCCGCGCGCGCGGGATGAAACTTGCCTATAGCGCGGCGCCCTTTGATGCCGCGATTACCGCGCGCCTTCTGCCCGAGACAGATCTTCTTGTCGTCAACGAAGTAGAAGCGGCGGCGCTGTCCGACATGCTCGGCACCCCGGCGAAAGACGCCGGCATTCCACATCTTGTTGTGACACGCGGTGGTGACGGCGCCAACTATGACGGCATCGCCGGAAGTTTCCATGTGCCGGCCTTTTCAGTCACACCCGTCGACACCACTGGTGCCGGGGACTGTTTCTTTGGGTATCTGCTTGCCGCCATGGCCGCAGACCGGCCAATGGAGCAGGCGATGGCCGAGGCGGCGGCGGCAGCAGCAATTCAGGTCACTCGCCCAGGTGCCGCCGCCGCTATACCCGGCCGCGCTGAAATGAATGAATATCTTGCCGCCAACCAACAGACGAATTCATCAGATGCCCCAGAAAATCATCATTGATACAGATCCCGGAATTGACGACGCCATGGCCATCCACATGGCGTTCGCCGACCCACGGCTGGAAGTTGTCGGGTTGACGACGGTGTTTGGAAATGTGACCGGCAAACAGGCGACTCGCAACGCGCTGTGCCTTGCTGAAATGGCGCATTATCCGGCTGCAGTGGCAGGTGGCGCAGAGACCCCGATGACCCGCGAGCCACAGCCACCTGCAGATTTCGTCCACGGGCCGGAGGGATTCGGAACCCTTCCGGCGATGCGTCCGACGCGCATGGCCGACACCCGCAACGCGGCGCGCTATCTTGTCGAGACCTGCGCCGAAGCGCCTGGCGAGATCATCATCTGTGCCGTCGGACCGCTGACAAATCTTGCCGCGGCGCTGGCGCTTGACGAGGCTCTCACCCGCACTGCTGCGCGTGTTGTGGTGATGGGCGGAAGTGCCGCAAGGCACGGCAATGTCACCGCCTGCGCCGAAGCCAATATATGGAACGACCCGCATGCCGCCGACGCCGTCTTCGCTGCTGACTGGGACGTCACCATGGTCGGGCTAGATGTTACTGAAAAAACGCAATGCATTCCGGCCGATTTCGAGGCCATAGCGGCACAATCCCCGGTGATTGGCAGCTTTCTGAATGAGGCGACCGGGTTCTATTTCGACTTTCACGAGGCGAAAACCGGAACACGGTCCTGTTTCATGCATGACCCCTCGGCGATCATGGCAATCACCGACCCTGAATTATTCGGTTTTGAGAACACGCCAATCTCGGTAGTGTGTGAGGGTGAGGAGATTGGCCGCACCGTGACGGGTGCTGAAGGTCGCAGACCGGTGAGGGTTGCGATGGACGTGGATAGTGACGTGGCACGACGAGCATTTGTCGAGCTCACAGGGCGGGCTGATGCTGTCGCTGGGGCCAGAAGGACGGAAGACGGAAACTGACACCGACGAGCGGTTTAAGGGAAGGGACAGGATGAAGGTCGAGATTGTTGATTATAAGGCACCCGACGCCGCTGAAACACTTTCGCGCTCATTGCGCGACACCGGCTTTGCCGTACTCAAGAACCATCCGATCACTCCGGAACGGATCGAAGCCATCTATGATAGCTGGGGCGGCTTCTTCGCCGGTGACAACAAGTTCGACTACGCCGTGCAACCGCCGGCACATGACGGCTATTTCGCCTTCCAGTCCGAAAATGCCAAGGATTCACAGGTCAAGGATCTGAAAGAGTTCTTTCATGTCTATCCCGGTTGCCGGCTTCCGGCCGACATTGAGGAGAAGACCCGCCAGATCTATGCCGATCTCGATTCCCTTGGCTGCGAGCTACTTGGCTGGATCCAGCAGCAGGCACCTGCCGAGGTTACCGATACCCTGTCGATGCCATTGGACCAGATGATGGACGGAAGCAGCCAGTCGCTCCTTCGCATTCTTCATTACCCGCCGGTCGAACAAAGCGAGCCGGGCGCCATCCGCGCCGCCGCACACGAGGATATCAACCTGATCACCTTGTTGCTGTCAGGGTCGAAGCCTGGCCTGCAGGCGATGGACAAGGCCGGAAACTGGCATGATGTCGTCTGTGACCCGGGGATGATCACAATCAACAATGGCGATATGCTGGCGATGGCGACGGACGATTATTACCCGTCCACCACTCATCGGGTTACCAACCCCGATGCCGGCCAGAATGTGTCGCGCTATTCCATGCCGATGTTCCTGCATCCGCGGCCCGAGGTACTACTGAAACCGGGCACTACGGCCGATGATTATCTACAAGAACGACTAAGAGAAATTGGCCTGAAATCTCAAAAAGCGTCATAAAGGGAGTTAATGATGATGCGTATCAAAACTATCATTGCCGCCGCTGCCATAGCTGTCACCTCGACAGCCGTGTCGGCAGACATGAAGCCTGCCGTGATTTATGACATGGGCGGCAAGTTCGACAAATCCTTCAATGAGGGTGTCTATAACGGTGTGAAAAAGTTCACCGACGAGACCGGCATTGAGGTCATGGAGTTCGAGGTCACCAACGAGACCCAACGCGAGCAGGCCATGCGCCGGATGGCAGAGCGCGGTGCGACCGTCGTCCTTGGTGTCGGCTTCGCGCAGGCAGACGCCATTTCCAAGGTTGCTGCTGAATTCCCGGACACCAAATTCTCGATCATCGACGTGTCCTGGCTGGATGCGCCCAACCTGCGCCAGTATGCCTTTAAGGAGCATGAAGGCAGCTACATCGTCGGTATTGCCGCGGCCAAGGCCTCGAAGACCGGCAAGGTCGGCTTTGTTGGTGGCATGGATATCGGCCTCATCCGCCGGTTTGCCTGCGGCTATGTCGGCGGCGTCAAGTCCGTCAACGCCAATGCCGAGGTCTATCAGAACATGACCGGCACGACCCCTGCCGCCTGGAACGACCCGGCCAAGGGTGCCGAGCTGACCCAGTCGCAGATCGACCGTGGTGCTGATGTTGTCTATCACGCTGCCGGTGGCACCGGTGCCGGCGTGATCCAGGCAGCCGCCGATGCCGGCAAGCTGGCCATTGGTGTTGATTCGAACCAGAACGGCATGGCGCCGGGCAGCGTTCTGACCTCGATGCTGAAGCGCGTCGATGTTGCTGCCTACGAGACCTTCATGGACGTGAAGAACGGCAACTTCTCTGCCGGTGTGCATGTTCTGGGTCTGGCCGAAGGCGGTGTTGACTGGGCGCTTGACGAGAACAACGCAAGCCTGGTGACCGCCGATATGAAGGACGCTATTGCGTCTGCGCGTGCCGACATCGTGTCCGGCAAGGTCAAGGTTCACGATTACTTCAGCGACGAGAGCTGCCCTTACTAAGATCTCGTCACCTGTGATCAACTGATGACTTCTGCGTCACAAATGGCCAACGGCGGCTCCGGCTCGCCGTTGGCTATTGAATTATCCGATATCAATAAGAGTTTTGGTGACGTTCACGCGAACAGGAACGTCAACCTGACAGTCGTGCCGGGCCATATCCACGGGATCATCGGCGAGAACGGTGCCGGCAAATCCACTCTCGTCAGCATTCTCTACGGCTTTTATGGCGCCGACAGCGGCACCATCCGGATCAATGGCGAGCCCACCACGATCCGTAATTCCGCCGATGCCATCGGCAAGGGGATCGGCATGGTGCATCAGCATTTCATGCTGGTGCCCAATTTCACCGTTCTGGAAAATGTCATGCTTGGCCACGAAGGCAGCCTGAGCGTCGAGACCAGCGCCCGCAAGGCCCGGGAAGCCCTGAACAAGCTGTCACAGGATTTCGGCCTTGCGGTTGATCCGGACATGATTGTCGAGGACCTGCCAGTCGGGCTGCAGCAGCGTGTGGAAATCCTGAAAGCGCTGTTTCGCGGTGCCGAAATTCTGATCCTCGACGAACCGACGGGTGTCCTGACACCGCTGGAAACCGAACAGCTGTTTGATATTCTGCGCGCGCTTCGCGAGCAGGGCGTCACCATTCTGCTGATCACCCACAAGCTCAAGGAAATCATGGCGATCACCGATGATGTGTCAGTGATGCGCGGTGGTGAGATGGTGGCCCATCTGCAGACGGCGGACACCTCGCCGGCCAAACTGGCCGAGCTGATGGTCGGACGCAAGGTGCTGCTCGAGGTCGACCACACGCCGGCAAGGCCCGGCGCGCCTGTTCTTGATGTTCAGGATCTATGCCTGACGGATACAGCCGGAATCGACCAGCTGAAACAGATCAGCATGACGTTGCGAGAAGGCGAGATTGTCGGCATCGCCGGAGTGTCGGGCAACGGCCAGTCCGAGCTGCTGGACGTGCTGTCAGGGATCATCGCGCCAACAGGCGGGCGCTTCGCTGTCGGTACGAATGAGGTCACAGCCAACGCAACGTCCAATCCGGCCGAGCTTCGTGATTTTGGGGTCGCCCATGTTCCCGAAGACCGTCACAAATGCGGAATTGTCCTGCCATTCTCTGCAGCCGAGTCGATGATACTCGGCTACAGCGGCAGTGACGAACAGGATGGCGGCTGGTGGCTAAGTCCGTCGAGACTGGAAGAAAGCTGTGCCAGCCGGATGAAGGAATTCGACATTCGTCCGCCCATCCCCAAATTGCAGAGCGCCAATTTTTCCGGCGGCAACCAGCAGAAAATTGTTCTGGCGCGTGAAATTTCAACCCAGCCGAAACTGCTTCTTGTCGGCCAGCCGACGCGCGGCGTAGATATCGGCGCGATTGAGTTCATCCACAAACAGCTGATCGCCCTTCGAAACGAGGGCTGCGCAATCCTGCTTGTGTCGGTGGAGCTCGACGAGATCATGAGCCTGTCTGACCGCATTCTGGTGATGAATAACGGCCATATCGTCGGCGAACTGGCACGCGAGGATGCCGACGAGACAGCTCTGGGCCTGATGATGGCCGGTATCGGCGTGGACGAAAAAGACAGCCGATCCGTGACGGGAGCCACATCATGAGCCCGCCGCCCCCTCTTCCACGCTGGGCCGATGTCGGGCTGATTCCGCTGATCAATGTGTTCGCGGCCCTGGTGGTCTCGGGCATTGTCGTCGCCATTATTGGCGAAAACCCGTTTGAAGCGATGATGGTGATGATCAAGGGAGCCTTCGTCTATAAGGGCTCGCTCGGCTACACCCTGTATTATGCGACAAACTTCATCTTCACCGGTCTTGCTGTCGCTGTCGCCTTTCATGCAATGCTGTTCAATATTGGCGGCGAAGGACAGGCCTATCTTGGTGGCCTTGGCGCTGGACTGACCTGCCTGTTGCTGGACAGCATGCTGCCCGCACTTCTGCTTGTGCCGCTGGCGATCATGGCGTCGGCAGGTTTCGGCGCTGTCTGGGGCGCCATCCCGGGTTATCTTCAGGCAAAGCGCGGCAGCCATATCGTCATCACCACCATCATGTTCAATTTCCTGGCTGCGTCGATCATGGTGTGGCTTCTTGCCGGACGGCTGAAGGCCCCGGGGCAGATGTCGCCGGAAACGCGCTCCTTCTCGGAAAATGCCGAACTGCCTTTCATTCATGATATTGCCAATGCGCTGGGGATGGAGATGGCGCGTTCGCCGCTGAATCTCTCCTTTGTCGTGGCACTGCTGGCATGCGTCGGAGTCTGGGTTCTGATCTGGCGCTCGCGCCTCGGCTATGCCATCCGCGCGACAGGCCATAGCGCCAAGGCGGCCGAATATGCCGGTATACCGGTCAGCACCATCATCATCATCACCATGGCCATTTCCGGCGGACTTGCCGGCATGATGGCGATCAACGAAATTCTTGGCGTTCAGCACCGGACCATTCTCGGCTTCACCTCCGGCTATGGCTTCACCGGAATTGCAGTGGCGCTGATGGGACGCAACCATCCTGTCGGTATCGTGCTGGCCAGCCTGCTGTTCGGCGCGCTCTATCAGGGCGGCGCCGAGCTGGATTTCGAATTTTCGACGATCACCCGCGAAATGGTCCTGTTGATCCAGGGCCTGATCATCCTGTTCTCCGGCGGACTGGCCTATATGTTCAACAGGCCGCTGGCGCATCTGCTTGGCGCGCTGCTGTCACAGCGTGACAGGAAAGACCACACGGAGGCCGGACAGAATGGCTGATCTGTGGCTCCAGTTTCTGCTGACAATTGACGCCACCCTTCGTGTGGCAACACCGCTGATCCTCTGCGCGATGGCCGGCATTTTTTCAGAAAAGTCGGGTGTGATCGACATCTCGCTCGAGGGCAAGATGCTGATGTCGGCCTTTGTTGCGGCAGCCGTCGCAACGCTGACATCTTCCGCAATTGCCGGCATGTTCGCGGCAATAGGTGTTGCCATCATGCTGGGCCTTTTGCACGGGCTGGCGTCAATCACGCTGCGCGGCAATCAGGTGATCAGCGGGCTTGCCATCAATATTCTCGCATCAGGTCTGACGGTCACCGTTGGTATTGCCATGTTCCAGCAGGGCGGCCAGACGCCGAGCCTTGCGCGGGCGGAACGCTTCCGGCCGATCGAACTGCCCTTTGCCGAGCAGCTTGGCGGCATTCCGATCATCGGCACGATCTATCGCGAGGTGATTTCGGGGCATAACATCCTCGTCTGGATTGCGCTTGGCGCGGTTCTCTTCACCGCCTTCATGCTGACCCGCACCCGTTTCGGCCTGCGGCTGCGCGCCGTTGGTGAAAAGCCGGAAGCGCTCGACAGCGCCGGTGTGTCGGTCGCCAGAACACGCTATCTCGCATTGATCATTGCCGGCGTCCTATGCGGTATGGCAGGGGCCTATCTGTCCACTGCCCATGGCAGCGGCTTTGTCCGGGAGATGACGGCAGGCAAGGGATATATCGCACTGGCCGCGATGATCTTCGGCAAGTGGCAGCCACGCGGCGCCCTTCTGGCCTGTCTGCTGTTTGGCTTCCTCGAGGCCGTCGCATCTCGACTTCAGGGAGTTGAACTGCCGCTGATCGGGCAGGCGCCGGTCGATCTGATCCTGGCACTGCCCTATCTGCTGACAGTAATCCTTCTTGCCGGCTTTGTCGGCAAGGCGATGCCACCACGCGCCATTGGCGAGCCCTATATCAAGGAACGATAGGCATGGCAGACGAGGCACTGATCAAGGCGGCAATTACGGCTATGGGCCGTGCCTATGCACCCTATTCGAAATTTCCTGTGGGCGCCGCCATTCTGGATCAGGACGGTGCCATCCATGTCGGTGCGAATATCGAGAATGCCGCCTATCCGGTTGGCAATTGCGCCGAGGCGAGCGCCATCGCCGCCATGATCATGTCTGGACAGAAACGCATCATGAAGATTGCCGTGGCAGGTGGTGACGGCGACTTGCTGTGCACCCCGTGCGGTGCCTGTCGTCAACGCATCCGCGAATTTGCGGCAGCGGACACGCCCGTCCTGATCTGCGGACCGGACGGTCTGCAGCAGGGTTTCACACTTGCCGAGCTGTTGCCGGCGAGCTTTGGACCGGAAAATCTGGGCTGATCACAATCAGCCAGTGCCGTAGATCCGGTCACCCGCATCACCAAGACCCGGAAGAATATAGGCCTTGTCGTTAAGCTCGCGATCCAGCGCCGCCGTGATAATGGGAATGTCGGGATGTGCGTCGTGGAATGCGGCAACTCCCTCGGGCGCTGCCACAAGACATGAGAAGACAATATCCGAGACGCCCATCTCGCGCAGCTTCGTCGCTGCCATGATGGCGCTGCCGCCTGTTGCCAGCATCGGATCGCCAAGGATCACCTGACGGTCGACAATGTCTGTCGGCAGGCTGGTGTAATAAGAGACCGGAACCATCGTGTCATGGTCGCGATACATGCCGAGATGCCCGACGCTGGCTTCTGGACAGACCTGCATGAAACCGTCGATCAGGCCGTTGCCGGCACGAAGGATCGACACCAGGCACGGATAGGGTGTCGGCATGGCCTGTGCTGTCATCGGCTCGAGCGGCGTTTCGATATCCACATCCCTCACACCCAGCGCGGCGAATGTCGGATGCGCGAGAAGCCAGGACAGTTCATGCAGTGTCTGGCGAAAATGGTGATTCGCCGTGTTACGGTCACGAAGGATGGACAGCTTGTGAGCGACAAGCGGGTGCTCCATTACAATGAGACGGGGGGAGTCAGAAGCTGTCATGTCATGCACCGGTCTTTTTGATCAACATGCCAAGACTAGCGTCCCGGGCCGGTTTTTTCCATTCACAATCTTAGCGCCGGGCGGCATCATGGCGACAATTGTTTGAGGGGCACCATGGCCAAGCTTTATTTTTCCTACGCCGCGATGAATGCCGGCAAATCCACCATATTGCTGCAGGCCTCGCATAATTACCGCGAAAGGGGCATGAACACGATGCTGCTGACCGCGCAGCTTGACGACCGGGTTGCCGAAGGACGCATCGGATCGCGTATCGGGCTTGAAGCGTCGGCTTTTGTCTTCGACAACAAAACCGACATGACGAGCCTGATTGAAGCCGAACAGGCCAAAACCAGCCTTGCCTGTGTCATGGTCGACGAGGCGCAGTTCCTGACCGACGCGCAGGCCTGGCAGCTTGCCGACGTCGCCGACCGTCTTGGCATCCCGGTGATGTGTTATGGGCTTCGCACCGATTTCCAAGGCAATCTGTTTCCGGGAAGCGCCCGCCTCCTAGCCATCGCCGACGTACTCCGCGAAATCAGAACCATCTGCCATTGCGGCAGCAAGGCAACGATGGTGGTACGCCAGGATGGTGACGGCAAGGTCATCCGCGAAGGCGCGCAGATCGAGATCGGCGGCAACGAGCGTTATGTGTCGCTGTGCCGCCGCCACTGGAATGAGGCCATGGCTGAAACAGCCCGGCGCGGATAAGCCCGGCGCGGCCTATCCGGCCAGAACATCTTCCATATTGTAGAAGCCCGTCCCGGCACCAGATGCAAAGCGTGCCGCCCGCAGCGCGCCACGCGCGAAAATCGCGCGATCCGTTGCCCGGTGCGAAATCTCGACCCGCTCTGAATCACCATAGAAAATCACCGAATGCTCACCGGTGACATCCCCGCCGCGCAGCACTGCAAAGCCGATATCGCCAGTCCGGCGTGCGCCTGTCTGTCCTTTGCGAACCATGTCGGCGACATCATCAAGCTTCACCCCGCGGCCACGGGCCGCCGCCTCGCCAAGCGCCAGCGCGGTGCCGGATGGCGCATCGACCTTGTGGTGATGATGGGCTTCCAGAATTTCGATATCCCATCCATCGACAAGCTGCGCGGCAACCTGCTCGACCAGCTTGCCAAGAAGAGTGACGCCGACGGATGTGTTCGCGCAATAGACAAGCGCGATGCCGTCCGCCGCTGCGCGCAGCGATGCCTCGTCCTCATCGGTCAGGCCGGTCGTGCCAACGACAAGTGCGGTATTGCTCGAAGACGCAATTCCCGCATGCGCGACACTGGCCGTGGGGCTGGTGAAATCAATGATCACATCGGCAGCAGCAAGTGCGGCCGCATCATCGCCAATGATGACGCCGTTGCTCCCCGTCCCTGCCAGCAGGCCGCTATCCTTGCCAATGGCGTCGATTCCTGCGCGGTCAGAGGCCGCGACAAGCTCAAGGTCCAGTGCGGCATCGATCTCGCGGATCAGCATGCGGCCCATGCGCCCGGCAGCGCCAGGAATACCGATCTTGATTGTGTGGGCAGTCATACGTTCTGGCCTCCGTTGCCGTCTGCGGCGAGACTATAAAGCCGCCACCCGCAGGGCAAGGTGAAATCCACCGGCCATGCCGTATGATGTCAGCTGTCGTCGGCCCATATCCGGCGGACGCGTTTCAGGAAACTGTCCGTTTCCGGGCTCGTGTCGCCGGCATCGGCAAATTGCGTCAGCAGGTCTTTCTGTTTTTTCGTCAGGTTTGTCGGCGTTTCGACCTGCACCTCGACAATCTGGTCGCCGCGGGTGTTCCGGCGCAGCACCGGCATACCCTTGCCGCGCATCCGGAAGCGCCGGCCAGACTGCGTGCCAGGTTCGATCGTCAGGCGGGCAAGGCGCCCCTCGACGGTTGGAACCTCAATCGCGCCGCCAAGTGCGGCGGTGGTCATCGGCACCGGTATCCGGCACATGATGTCGGCCCCGTCCCGATCGAGGATCGGGTGCCGATCAACAGAGATGAAAATATAGAGATCACCCGGCTGGCCACCGCGCAATCCGGCTTCACCCTTGCCAGACAGCCGAATTCGCGTTCCGGTATCAACACCAGCCGGAACCGACACCGACAGGACCTTGTTCTGCATCACCCGGCCTTCGCCACCACATGACCGGCAGGGATCAGAGATCACCTGGCCCATGCCCTGACATGCATGGCAGGTTCGTTCGACCGCAAAAAAGCCCTGCTGCGCCCGAACGCGACCACTGCCGCCGCAAGTGCCACAGGTTTGCGGGTGGCTTCCGTCGGACGCGCCGCTGCCCTCACAACTGTCGCAGCCGACTGCCACATTCACGGTCACATCACGTTGTACGCCGGAAAACGCTTCTTCCAGCGACACGTTCAGATCATAGCGAAGGTCGTTTCCGGCGCGGTCGGCCTGACCGCCGCGCGCACCGCGCGAGAATTCGGAGAACATCTGGTCAAAAATATCGGAAAAGCCGCCGCCACCAAAACCGCCGCCAAAACCGCCAGCGCCAGCGCCGGCATTCTCGAAGGCGGCATGGCCCATCCGATCATAGGCAGCGCGTTTCTGGGAATCTTTCAGAACTTCGTAGGCTTCGGTAGCTTCACGAAAGCGCTCGGCTGCCGCCTCGTCATCCGGATTGCGGTCCGGATGATTCTTCATCGCAAGTTTGCGATAGGCCGTTTTCAGGTCCTTCTCGTCGGTGTCCCGCGAGACGCCAAGGACTTCGTAGTAATCACGCTTGCTCATGCCGTCCCAGCCAGAAACGCCGGTTGTGGCGGGCAGGCGGGATCAACCCCGAAATCCTGCCCAGCCATTCCCGATTGTTATTTCTTGTCGCCTTCAGCGGAATCGTCGACTTCCTCGAATTCGGCGTCAACAACCGTTTCTTCACCATCGGCACCAGGGGCGGTGCCATCCGAACCAGCGGCCTGCTCGGCCTGATAGGCGGCCTCTCCCATCTTCATCATCGACTGGGAAAGTTCGGCCGACTTTGCCGCGATCACCTCGACATCATCACCTTCGAGCGCCTCTTTCAGCGCGGCGATGCCTGCCTCGACCTCTGCCTTGGCGTCCGGTTCGGCCTTGTCGCCGAGATCGGCAATGGCCTTTTCGGCACCATGGACAAGGGCCTCGCCCTGATTGCGCTTTTCAACAGCTTCGCGACGTTTCTTGTCTTCTTCGGCATTGGCCTCGGCTTCGCTGACCATGCGATCGATTTCGCTGTCATCGAGTCCGCCGGACGCCTGAATGCGGATTTCCTGCTCCTTGCCAGTGGCCTTGTCCTTGGCACTGACCTTGACGATGCCGTTTGCGTCGATGTCAAAGGTGACCTCGATCTGCGGCACGCCGCGCGGCGCTGGAGCAATACCCTCGAGATTGAACTGGCCGAGATGCTTGTTGTCGGCAGCCATCTCGCGTTCACCCTGATAGACCGAAATGGTCACCGCAGCCTGATTGTCATCAGCTGTCGAGAACACCTGGCTCTTCTTGGTCGGGATCGTCGTGTTGCGGTCGATCAGGCGGGTAAAGACGCCGCCAAGCGTCTCGATGCCGAGCGACAGCGGAGTGACGTCGAGCAGAAGAACATCCTTGACGTCACCAGTCAGGACACCGGCCTGAATGGCGGCGCCAGAGGCAACGACCTCGTCCGGGTTTACACCACGATGCGGTTCGGTCTGGAAGAATTCCTTCACTGTATCGATGATTTTCGGCATGCGGGTCATGCCGCCGACAAGGATGACCTCGTCAATATCGGCTGCCTTCACGCCAGCATCCTTCAGCGCCGCCTGGCAAGGCTTGATGGTGCGCTGCACCAGATCTTCGACAAGCTGTTCCAGCTTGGCGCGGGTCAGCTTGACATTAAGGTGCTTCGGACCGGTCGCATCGGCAGTGATGAAGGGAAGGTTCACATCCGTCTGCACGGCCGAGGACAGCTCGATTTTGGCCTTTTCTGCAGCTTCCTTGAGACGCTGCAGGGCCAGCTTGTCCTTGCGAAGGTCGATACCCTCGCTCGATTTGAATTCATCGGCAAGGAACTGGATGATCTCATGATCGAAATCCTCGCCGCCGAGGAACGTGTCACCATTGGTCGACTTCACCTCGAACACGCCGTCGCCAACCTCGAGGATGGAAACGTCGAAGGTGCCGCCACCAAGGTCATAGACTACAATCAGGCCGGATTCGCGCTTGTCGAGACCATAGGCCAGAGCGGCAGCCGTCGGCTCGTTGATGATGCGGAGCACTTCAAGGCCGGCGATCTTGCCTGCATCCTTGGTGGCCTGACGCTGTGAGTCGTTAAAGTAGGCAGGGACCGTGATCACTGCCTCGGTCACGCTTTCACCAAGAAACGCCTCGGCATCTTCTTTCAGCTTGCGCAGGACAAAGCTCGAAATCTGGCTGGGCGAATATTCCTCGGCATCGACCTTTACCCAGGCGTCGCCGTTCTTTGCGTTGGTGATCTCATAGGGAACCAGTTCGGTAAACTTCTTGGTCGCGGCATCATCGTGCCTGCGCCCGATCAGTCGCTTGATGGCGAACAGGGTCTTTTCCGGGTTGGTGACGGCCTGACGCTTGGCGGCCTGACCGACCAGTCGTTCGTCGCCGTCGGCGAAGGCAATCATCGATGGGGTCGTGCGTGCGCCTTCGGCGTTTTCGATCACACGGGCGTCCTTGCCATCCATGACAGCGACGCAGGAATTTGTAGTTCCAAGGTCAATACCAATAACTTTGGCCATGACATGCTCCTTTCTTACTCACCAGTTTCCTCTAGTGACACCCTGGTGATGTCTTCGGCATCTTTCGATCGTTGCGCCCTTGGCACCGCGCTCCCGACCATGCTCTTTGTGTGGACTAACGTGCATATAGGATGTCAATTCACGGTTGCAAGTAGCTCGCAACTAGCTCTTTTCTGCGCCATCCTCGCTATTTTCCTGCGGTGCAGCAGCCTTCGAAACACCGACCATGGCGGGCCGTAGCAGCCTGTCATGCAGAACGTAGCCGTGCTGGACAACCTCGACCACTGTTCCAGGCGCGAGATCGGCACTCGGCATCTCGAACATCGCCTGATGCAGGTTATAGTCGAACTTCTCGCCCTTCGGGCTGATCCGGCGGATGCCATGGCGTTCCATCGTCGCCTGAATTTCCTGCCAGCTCATCTCGATGCCGGTAACCAGACCGTCGATGGCTTCGGCGCCCGGCGTCTCTTCGCCCTTGGGCGCGGCCTCGACAGCGCGCCCCAGATTGTCAATCGCGCCAACGAGATCTCTGGAAAAGCCTGTATGGCCGTATTTGCGGGCCGTTTCCATCTCACGCTCGGTGCGACGGCGCATGTTCTCGACATCGGCAAGGGCACGCAAAAGCTGGTCCTTGAGCGAGTCACGCTCGGCAATCAGCGCTTCGACAGGGTCAAGGCCGGTTTCATCATCATCGGCCATTTTTACCGATTCGCCTTCTGTGGCAGCATCGGCATGGGCCGTTCCAGCCGCAACTGTATCCCCTGCAGGGGCTTCCGACAGCTTCTCGGCATCCTCGTCTTTTTTGGTCTCTTCTGCCATGGGGCATCCTCTGGTTCTTGTCAGCAGCAGATGACATTTCATCCTTTGTGTTGCGTTATTTAAGGGGGATCGTCCTTTCATCCAAGTACAAAGGGCAGGGAAATTTTGCGCCGCCGAAAGGACGGGGAGACGCGTTGTTCACGATGTTTGCCGGCGGCAACCCCGTAAACCACATGTCGGCATATTGTCGGCAACAGGCGAATATGCCAGAGTTGGCGCCTTGGCAAGATGCATTCGCAACCACCGGACCTGCTTTAATGGCGACCGTCAGACAATCCATCACAGCGCTCTATGAGGAGGCCCAAAGATCAGCCGTCGCAGGCGCGCCGATGCTTGCCGTCCTGCAAAGCGATGCGGCGGGAACAGACCGCCTGACGGACCGCACTGACACGGGTAACACCATTCCGGTGCCGGCCACAGCCATCGCCATGAGGTTTGACGAGCTGCGCCGTCTGGCTGACCTCGAAGCCGGCTCCAGGCCGTCAGAATTGCCTGCCGGGCCCGAAACCCCAGCCGATGTGCCAAACGACCCGTTTGCAGGTATTGACCTGTCGGCCGGGTTCGGCGGCGCGCCCCACATTCTGCAGAATGATACTGCCGACGCCATCACCACTAATGAGTCTGGTAATGATGCTGGCAATCATGCTGGCAATGATGAGGTTGTCGCGCCCGGCATGGACGAGCATGCGAACATGCCTGTCATCGACATTCCAGTGACGGGCTTCGATGCTGCGCCGGAAGACACCGGCGAGCCTGGTCTCGAAGAGCCGGATGACGCTGCGCCAGTGGCGCAGGCCACCATTGAAATCGGGAGCGAAACCCGGAGCGAAACCGGGAGCGAAACCGGAACAGCTCTGCCAGAAGAGCCGCCGGCACCGGCGAGCAACAATATGGGTGATGATCTGGATATTGCCGACATCCACACTCTGGTCCGCGAAGCCTGGGAGGATGAGACCGCCCTTGGCGAGATCGCGTCGCTCCAAGCAGTAGAACGTCAGGCAGCAGAACATCAGGAAGTAGAACATCAGGCAGCGGAACCCGAAACAGCGAGACAGGCCGCCAATGGTCATGCCGAGGCAGCCGACCTTACCGCCGTTGGTAACATCGAGACTGCCATGCAGGAAATCGCCGCCGCCGTGGTCCAGTCAGCAGACAGCAGCCAGACGATTGATGTCGAGACAATGAAGCGCGAGATCATTGCCGCCATGCGGACAGAATTGCAGGCTGTTGTGGACAGCGACCTGAAATCCGTGATCAAGACTGCGGTTGCCGAAGCGATGGCCGACATGCCGGCAGTAGCGCCGCCTGCCGGACAGGCCACAAAGAGAGCCCCAAAGGCGGCCCAGAAAGTGGCCAAGAAAGCATCTGCGAAAAAAGCGGCAAAGGGTGCTGTAAGGGCTGCCGCAAAAAAGAAGGCGCCGCCCAAGGCAGGCGCGAAAACGGGCAATGGCAAGGCCGTCGACGATAGCGAATCCTGACCCATCCCGGCACCAGCTGCTTTTTTTCCATCACGCTAACGATTTCTTAGCCAGTCCGGTTGCATCAATGACGTGACGGCATCATTCCGGCCGTCCCGTCAGGAGAGGATGCGTCCGGATGCAGCTTCGCTGCCCTCATTGCCGTTCCCTTGTCAGAATTGACGACGCGATGCGGCGCTATTTCGGCATGCCGGTCCAATGCCATGAATGCGCCCGGCTGTTTGTCGTTCCCCCGCAAAGCCCGCTCTATGATTCGGCGCTGCCGGCAGATTCGGTGCGCCCGCTCGACCGGTCCGTCTCTGCAGCCAGATGCTTTCACGAGCGCATATGTCACGCCTGCGGGCACAAGCTCAGGGTTCCGGGCCTCGACTGGCCGGCCGCCGGTCCTGTTATGCGCTGTTCAAATTGTGACGCCGAACTCGGCATCAGCAAGGCACGGGGCATCGGAACCACACCAATCATTCTGGCGCTTGTCACCGGCATCGCTGGCGGGTGCGGGGTGATCTGGCTGGATCATGCCGGGCTGATCGCGCTGCAGAATCTGGACGCGTCGCGCCTGCTGTTCACTATAAAGGCCGGAGCGCGCGACTGGTGGGTCAGCTTAGAACAGCTGCAATGGCGCGACTGGTATAATCCACCATCGGAATGATTCGCGCGTAATTCATATGGCGCGGGCCGAGGACACCGATGGCGCCGATCACATTCTGCTTGGAATCATGATAGGGCGCGATCACCAGAGCACAGCCCGTATTGACGAAGAGCTTGTTCTCGGCACCGATGAAAATCTTCACGCCGTCGCCCTCGGTCGTTGCATCAAGAAGACGGAGCACGTTCTCCCGCGCCTCCAGCTCGTCGAACAGCTGCCTGATGGTATCCAGCTCCTCGCCGGCCTGAATGTCATCAAGAAGATTGGCCTGGCCCCGCATCACCAGCACCGCCTCGTCCGCTGCCCCATCACCGGCCCACAATCCGACACCGGCCTCGACAAGACGTTGCGAGACCTCGTCGAGTTCAGCGCGCTGAGCCACGATTTCGGAGCGGATCAGACCTGTGGCCGCCATCAGATCGCGCCCCGACAAACGCGCATTCATATAATTGCTGGCCCGCACAAGCGCCGATTGCGGCACACCCGGCGGCAGATCGATCAACCGGTTTTCCACCTTGCCGTCCATCCGCACAAGCACGGCCAGCGCCCGGTTCTCGCCAAGCGGCACAAACTCGAAATGCTGCAACTCGGCATTGCTCGCCGGCGACAGCACAAGGCTGGCGCAGCGTGACAGGCCGGACAAGGTGCGGCTGGTCTTCTCCAGCAGCTCGTCCACCGAAATATTGCGAACGGCGCATTCGCCATCGATCGACATGCGGTCTTCGGTCACCAGATCTGGGCTGTATTCCATAAGGCCATCGACAAACATGCGAAGGCCCGTTTCCGTCGGCACGCGTCCGGCAGATGTATGCGGAGCATAAAGCAGCCCAGCCTGCTCGAGGTCACTCATATTGCTGCGGATTGATGCCGGCGACAGGTCATGCCGAAGGCGCTGTGCAAGCGTCTTCGATCCGATCGGTTGGCCCGATCCAAGATAGGCGGTGACCAGCGCGTTGAAAATCTCGAGAGCGCGCGGTTTCAGACCGAGAAGGGTAGCGTCATTCATGATTTCAGCTTAGGGTAACGCCGGTTGCGGGGTCAATCGCGCGCTGTGGGATGATGCCTGCGCCGTCGCCCCTTCCATTTCACTTCAGACCATACCAGCAGGGGATTTTTCATGGAGCGTCCTTCAGGCCGTGCGCCAAACGCACTTCGCACCGTCACACTCGAACAGGGATTCTCGCTGCATGCCGAAGGGTCATGCCTCGCGAAATTCGGTAACACGCATGTGCTGTGCACCGCTTCGGTCGAGGACCGGGTCCCGTCGTTTCTTCGCAACACGGGCCGCGGCTGGGTCACCGCCGAATATGGTATGCTGCCACGCTCCACCCACACGCGCACGGACCGCGAGGCATCGCGCGGAAAACAGGGTGGACGGACGCTTGAAATTCAGCGCCTGATCGGACGTGCACTCCGGTCTGTCACAGATCTTGAAGCGCTTGGCGAACACCAGATCAAGCTCGACTGCGATGTGCTTCAGGCAGATGGAGGGACGCGTACCGCCGCCATTACCGGCGCCTGGGTTGCGCTTCGCATCGCCACAGAAAAAATGCTCCTTGCCGGCAGCATCACCCGCCAGCCGTTGCGCGAGAATGTCGCTGCCATTTCTTGCGGCATCTGGCAGGGCATGCCTGTCGCCGACCTTGACTATATCGAGGACAGCAATGCCGAAATCGACGCCAATTTCGTGCTGAGCGGCAATGGTGGCCTCGTGGAAATTCAGGCAACGGGCGAGGAACGACCGTTCCGGCGGGACGAGCTGGACCAGCTTCTCGACCTCGCCGAGGCAGGCTGCAAACAGCTGTTCACTTTGCAGGACAGCGCCGTCCGCGCAGCGCTCTAGCCCGGGTCTGGAGACGCGCATGGCATCGCCGCATCGTATTTTCACCGAAACAGAGCTTGTGCTTGCCTCGCATAATGCCGGCAAGCTTCGTGAAATATCGGCCCTGTTCAAAGGGCGCCCGTTTCAGGTGACGTCCGCCGCGGACCACGAGGTCCAGGAGCCCGAAGAGACAGAAGACAGCTTCATTGGCAACGCCGTTCTGAAAGCGCGCCATACGGTCGATGCCACGGGCAAACCGGCCATCGCCGATGATTCCGGACTGGTGGTGCCGGCGCTGAACGGGGCACCGGGAATCTATTCGGCCCGCTGGGCGGGACCCGACCGCGATTTCATCATGGCCATGCAGAAAGTAAACAGCTCGCTTGCCGCCACTGGCGGCGCGGACAGACGCGCCTATTTCATCTGCGTGCTCGCACTGGCATGGCCGGACGGTCATCACGAGGTGTTCGAGGGGCGCGTGAATGGCGAACTGGTCTGGCCGCCGCGCGGTGATCGTGGGTTCGGATATGACCCAATGTTCGTCGCCAGGGGTTACGACCTCACCTTCGGCGAGATAGACCCGCAGAAAAAGCTCGATATCGGCCATCGCGCCGATGCCTTTGCCAAGCTGGTTGCTGCCTGTTTTCCATGACCACCCCCGCGCGCCGACTTGCCCTCTACATCCATTGGCCCTTCTGTCGGGCGAAATGCCCCTATTGTGATTTCAATTCGCATGTCGCGGCCGAAATCGACCATACAAGATTCGCCGACGCCTATCGCCGCGAACTGGAATACATGGCACAGGCATATGGGGCCGGGCGGCGTCTCGACAGCATCTTTTTCGGGGGCGGCACGCCAAGCCTGATGCCGGCCTGGCTTGTCGAGGGCATCATCGCCGACGCGGACCGGCTGTTCGGCCTCGCACCCGACATCGAGATCACCGCCGAGGCAAACCCGACATCGGCCGAAGCTGAGACCTTCACCGGGTTCCGTGCGGCCGGGGTAAACAGGCTGTCGCTCGGCGTGCAATCGCTTCGTGACGAGGCGCTGGCGTTTCTGGGGCGCGAACATTCCGCGCAAGAGGCGCTGGCCGCGCTTCGCACCGCAAAGCAGACGTTCGACAGGCTGTCCATCGACCTGATCTATGCGCGGCAGGACCAGCAGCTGGCTGACTGGACCGGGGAATTGCAGATGGCGCTCGATCTGGGGCTGGACCATATGTCGCTCTACCAGCTGACAATCGAGCCCGGGACAGGGTTCTATACCCGCGCGCGGCGCGGCGACATCCTGACGGCTGATGATGGTCTTGCCGCCGACATGTATGCAGAGACAAACCGGCTGATGCGCGCTGCCGGGCTTCCTGCCTACGAGATTTCAAACCATGCGCGGCCAGGCTTTGAATGCAGGCACAATATGATCTATTGGCAAGCCGAGGACTGGATCGGAATCGGCCCCGGGGCCCATGGCCGGATCAGCAACGGGACAAACCGGACCGGCACCGCCACCCGGCGCAGCCCGTCAGGCTGGCTCGACGCCGTTGAAGCCGGCGGCCATGCCGTGGAAACCCTGATCGAGGACGGGCCCGGGGACGCTGTCGCCGAACGGCTGATGATGGGGCTGCGGCTGTCGGACGGCATCGATATGTTGGCACTGGAAGCTGCCTATGGCGACCGGTCGAGGCTGATCGACATGTCGGCATATGATCAGCTTGTGGAAGCCGGCCTTCTGACAGCAGATCCGGACAGGCTGTGCGTGACAGAAGGCGGGCGGCTTCTTCTCAATCAGGTGACAAGCGCGCTTCTTGCCAGGCTGGGCTAGCCGGGCCGGGCTAGCCGGGCCAGGCTAGCCAGATCAGATCTTGTCCGGTGCCGGCTGGAAGATGGTAGACACACCGCCGCTGACCTGGCGGATCTCGAAGCTGCGCCGGTTGCCACCATCAGGCATCAGACGGTAAGCGCCGCTGAAGCCGTTATATCCCGATCCCGTTTCCAGTGCGGCGTTCCATGTTTCACGTTTTTGCCCGGCGAGGATCGCGGCCATCGCCATAGCATCAAAGCTGAGGCGGGCCAGTGCACCGGGGCGTCCGCCCAGGGCATCGGACCAGAGCGCGTTGAACGCATCGTCGCGGTCGGTCGGCCGAGACGCGAACAGCCCTCCCTGCAGCGACGGTTCCATCAGAATGCGGCGCTGGTTCCATTGCGCATTGCCGAGATAAAGCACGCGTTCCGGATCGGCATCGTAATAGGCAAGGACCGGTGCTGTGCGAAGGGCAAAGTCGGCACTGCCAGCGAACAGAACGGCATCAAAGCGCGGTGGCGGCAGCTCCGAGGCAGCCGGCGTGTCTTCGTCATCAGCCGGCGGTGTGTAGCCTGTGAAGCGTTTGACGGCATTCTTCAACTGATCCTCGCTGGCAAGCTGCGCCGCTGTCAGCGTAATGAAATCCTCGGGTTCAAGGCCAAACTGCCCAAGACGCTTTCGCGCATGGCGCGCCAGTCTCTGGCCAAACACATCATCGGCAGCGATGATGCCGACCTTGTTGCGTCCGACGGTAAGCGCATGGCCGAGAAGAATATCGACCTGCTGTTCGGGCAAATAGCCGAACAGCCAGCTTCCCCGTCCGGCGATGGCGGTGTTGTTCGACAGGGCCAGCATCGGCACGCCATGGGTGGCAGCAACCTGCCGCGCCAACACCACCGCATCGGAAAACAGG
>JAKMFG010000245.1 GCA_022425565.1 Alphaproteobacteria bacterium | reverse complement strand
TGACCGCAAAGCTGGTGGCTGTGGTCAGCGTGCCGAGCGCATAGATCGTGGGGTCGGTGACCGTCGTCGTCAGCCCACGAAGTTCCAGCGGCAGGGTGTTCAGCCCGCCAATCGCCTGCGATGACCTGGCGAGCTCGTCATAGCTGAGGGTAAATCCAAACAGCGCGACACCGATCAGCGATGGCGCGATGATCGGCAGCACGGCTTCGGTGAAGGTCTTCCACGGCCCGGCGCCGAGATCGCGCGCGGCCTCCTCGTAGGAAGGGTCGAAGCGGTTGAAGACAGCAAACATGATCAGCAGTCCGAAGGGAAGGGTCCAGGTCAGCTGCGCGCCGAGGCCTGAGGAAAACAGCCCCATCGTCGTTCTGAAGTCTTCGATGATCCAGGTGATCTGGTGACTGTCACCATAGGCCTTGATCATGTCGTCGAGGATCCGGAATTCAAGCGCGACGCCGAGGCTGATAACAATCGAGGGAACGATCAGGCTGGCCACGGTGGCATAGAAGAGCGCGCCGGCCAGCATGAATTTCTTCCGGAACGCCATGCCTGCCATCAGGCTGAGCACGACGGTCAGCACCATCACCACAAACCCGAGCCGGATGGAGCGGCCAAAGGCGCTCCATATGTCTATCACCCCGACCCCGTCAAATAGGGATTTGAACCAGAATGTCGAGAAGCCGCGCATCGGAAAGGTCAATCCGCCTTCGGGGCCCTGAAAGGACAGCACGAGGACCGAGATCATCGGCCCGTAAAGGAACAGGATGAACAGGACGAAAAAGGCTGTCATCATCAGCCGGAAACGGGTGCCGAACATCTACAGCTCCTTGCGCACATCGACGATGCGCGTCATTCCGTAGATGATCAACAGGGTCGTGATGATCAGGATTACGGCATTCGCCGCCGCGGCCGGAAACTGCAGATACTGCATTTCGACATTGATGATCTTGCCGACCGAGGCGATCTGCTGCCCGCCCATCACACCGATGGTGATGAAGTCGCCCATTACGATGGTGACGACGAAAATCGAGCCGATAATGATCCCGGGACGGCAAAGCGGGATCACCACATTTGTCAGCGCCTGCCAGGTGGAGGCGCCCGCATCATAGGCTGCCTCCAGCAGCGACCGGTCGATCCGCATCATCGAATTGAAGATCGGCACAACCATGAACAGCGTATAGAGATGGACAAAGGCCACAACCACTGCGAATTCGGAATAGAGAAGCCATTCGAGCGGTGACTCGATCAGGCCTACATCAACCAGCCCGGTATTGATCAGACCGTTCCGCCCAAGCAGCGGGATCCAGGAAATCATCCGAATGACGTTCGAGGTCCAGAACGGAATGGTGCACAGCAGGAACAGGGCAACCTGCATGGGAAGAGAGCGCACGCAAAAGGCCAGGAAGAGCGCCACCAGAAAGCCGACAACTAGCGTCACGGCCCAGGTGATAAAGACGAATTTTATTGTGGAGAGATATGTCGAAAAGGCGGTGCACAGGCTGGGCAGCTTGCCGATGCAGCCGTAGAAGATATCTTGGTAATTCGTGAAAATGAAATCAGGAATGATGCTGTAGGAGGTGTAGTCCCAGAAGCTGACCATCACCACCAGAAGCAACGGAAGTACGAAAAACAGCCCGATGACGAGTGTGAAGGGAAGGGACAGCAGCGCAGCGCTATATGTCTGTATTTTGGTCACGCCTATGTCCTCGAAAAAAGCCTACGGCAACCGGGAGGGTGCCGTAGGTGATGTTGGCGCAGCTCTGGGTCAGGCTGCTACGAATTCGTTCCACTTGCGGACCATGTAGCGGTTCTCGTCCATGGTTGCGTTCCAGCAGGCGACGCCACCCATACGCTCTTCGAACGAACCGCCGTCGCGGACCTCGCCGGCACCGGCAAGTTTCTTGCCGTCTGGTGCCATGATGTCCTGTGTGGCGGGTTTGCCGAGCATCCAGTAATCCCACTCGTAATCCGCCATATATTCCTTGGCGGTCGATGGCACGGCCGAGTAGTAACCCTGCCGGTTCAGATGGCCACCTACGAAGCCTGACAGATACCAGTTGATGAATTCATAACAGACATCGGCCTGATAGCCCTTGGTCGCTGCCGACAGTGCGAATCCGACAGCCCAGGCGCGATAGCCTTCCTTGAGCGGTTGATAGACGCAAGGGATGCCCTGCGTGCGGACCGCGGTGATGGCCGGCGACCACATGGACTGAATCACGACCTCGCCCGACGCCATCAGGTTGACGCTTTCATTGAAGTCGGACCACAGCGCCCGGAAATGGCCCTGCTGCTTCGCCTCGATCAGGATATCGATAGTCAGGTCGATTTCCTCGCGGGTCATGTTGCCCTTGTCCGGGTACTGGTACTCGCCCATGGATTCGACAACCATGGCGGCGTCCATGATGCCGATCGACGGAATGTTCAGGATGGATGCCTTGCCCTTGAACTCGGGGTTAAGCAGCTCGGCCCAGGTGCTAATCGGACGCCCGATCAGGTCGGGCCGGATGCCGAGCGTATCGGCGTTGAACACAGTCGGGATCAGCGTCGCCCACCTTGTCGGCTCGTCGGAGAACTCGTTTGAGAACTCGTCCTTGAGATAGAATACCTTCTTCGGCGCGGTGCCCTGGTCGCCGATCTTCTTGCCGCCGATCTCGCCAAGCGTATGGGTCGTGCTGATCTTGTCGAACTGGGAAATGCGCGTGGAGTCCATGCCGAGGATGTTGCCTGACGGCACGAGCTTGGGAAGGCTGAAATACTCAGTATCGACGATATCGAAGCTGTTTGGCTGGGTCAGAACCCGCTTGGTCACCTCGTCGGTGGTCACCGGGATATACTGCACC
>JAKMFG010000236.1 GCA_022425565.1 Alphaproteobacteria bacterium | reverse complement strand
GAGGGCGACAAGCCCAGCACCGCGAAGCAAGAGCAGAAGGCCACTGTTTCAAAGAAGCCGCCACCGCCACCCCCACCGCCACCCCCCCCGCGCCCCGCATCTACGAAACAGGCGCCGCCGCCGCCGCAACCAAACCCAGAGCCTGCAGCCCCGGCCAAGGTTGAGGAAGCCGAGATTCTGCCAGACAAGCCAAAGCCGAAGCCGAAAAAGACCGAGGTGGCTCAGGTGGCGCCAAAGCCGAAGCCAAAGCCGAAGCCCAAATCGGAATCGAAGCCAAAGGCAAAGCCGTCCCTGTCTGTGCTGCCGACGCCAAAGCCGGTTAACAGGCCCGAGAGGAAGAAACCTGCGCCGACCGCCAAGCCGGCGAAGGCGAATGACGCCGTGGCAAACCAGCTGAACAAGCTCGTGAAGGATCAGAAGAAGCGTGAACAGGCCGCCAGTGGCGTGCTGCAGAACCTTGCCGAGGCACAGCTTGCCGCCAAGGACGCAGAAAAGGCGCGCAAGACACAAGAGCGCAAGCAAGCCGCTGACACAGTCACAAAAACATTGTCCGCCGTTGCCGGAAATGCGGTGAAGGCACCGCCAAAGAAAAGCCTGTCTCCGGTCGGTATCGACGACATCGCGCGGATTCAGCAGCATGTGTCGAAATGCTGGCAGCCGCCTCTTGGCGCAGCCGGAAACGACACTCTTAAAGTTGACATATTTGTATCTGTAAATGAGCGCGGTGAAGTCAAAAGAGCGGAAATCGAGGACAAGTTGCGCTTTAATCTCGACTCCTATTTCAAAGCCTCGGCGATTGCTGCCAAGCGCGCGATCGTTGAATGCTCGCCTTTGCCGATACCGCCGGAAAAATTTGACCAGCTCAAGGAATTCACCTTCAGCTTCGATCCGGCATTTCTCTCACGTTAGGGTGTGATCTAATGGTGTTGTATTTCTCCCGCTCCCAGATCGCCGCAAGGCGCATGTCGAAATTTCTGGCAATGCTCGCGGCCGCCATGCTCGTGGTGCAGTCGGCTGCGGCACAGCTCCGGATCGAAATCACCGAGGGCATGGTCGCGCCGACACCAATTGCGATTGCCGATTTCACCGGCAGCGACGGCGAGGCGAATGACGCAGGCCGCGAGATTGCCTCAATCATATCCAACGACCTGCTAAGCTCGGGCCTGTTCGATCCGGTCGACAGCGCTGCCTTTATCGCGCCGCCAAGCTCGCCCGGGATCAAGCCGAACTTTGCAAACTGGACACCGCTGGGTGTCAAAGGCCTGCTGGTCGGCTCCGCCATCAATGATGACGAAGGCAATCTGCGTATTGAGTTCGTGCTGTGGGATGTGGTGACCGGGCGTGATCTCAGTTCCGGCACCGGAACGGCCGATCCGAATTCGCTGCGCCAGCTTTCCCACAAGATTGCTGACCTCGTCTATGAAGAGTTCACCGGTGATGCCGGCTATTTCGATACGCAGATCGTTTATGTGGCTGAATCCGGATCGCAGTCGCGCCGGATCAAGCGTCTTGCGATCATGGATCAGGACGGTCACAACCACAAATTCCTGACCAGCGGCCTCGACCTGGTCCTGACGCCTCGGTTCTCGCCGACAACTCAGGAAATCGCCTACCTCAATTATTTCAATGAAGAGCCGAACGTCTACATCCAGGACATCCGCACCGGGCGAAGCGAGAGGCTGGGGTCCTTCCCGGGGATGACCTTTGCACCGCGGTTCGGGCCGCGTGGCGACAGGCTGATCATGAGCTGGGCGCAGGATGGCCTGACTGACATTTACGAGATGGATCTGCGGACACAGGAAATCCGGCAGCTGACAAAATCCAGCTCTATCGACACCTCGCCTTCCTATTCGCCTGACGGGCGCCGCATTGTATTTGAATCTGACCGCGCCGGCCGGCAGCAGCTTTATGTCGTGGACAATGACAGCAGCAATCTGCAACGCATCAGCTTCGGCGAAGGCCGCTATGCCACGCCGGTATGGTCGCCGCGTGGCGATATCATCGCCTTTACCAAAATGCACAAAGGCACATTCTATATCGGCATCATGAATGTCGATGGCAGCGGCGAGAGGCTTCTGGCCAAAGGCTTCCTCGTCGAAGGGCCGACCTGGGCTCCGAACGGGCGCGTGCTCATGTATTACAAGCAGGAACCGTTCGAGAGTGACGGCACGGGTGGCACCACGTCGCTATACCGGGTCGATATCACCGGCTTCAACGAGCGCCGGATTATCACGCCTTCTGATGCGTCTGACCCTGCCTGGTCGCCATTGCGCCGCTGATACCCGTCAAACGGCACAAAATCCTAATTCTCGTCATGAGCGGAGTTTTTGTTTCAATTGTCAGAATTTTGCGGTAGTAAGTGTCATGTTTTGTGGGCTGGGGCGTTCCCGGAACCACTACACTTGTTTTCCTGCGGCTATTGGCAAATGCGTTCCAGCGATCTGTCGATCGATTTGCAAAGCGCCACCGTAGGGAAAACAATGGAATTCACTGGCAACCTCCGGCTAGCCGGATTGCCGACAAGCCAGAATTAAAGACAGGGAGCATAACCATGTTGCAACGCCTGATCGCACTCGCGGCCGTCGCCTTTTTCGTCGCCGCTTGTGAAACAGCATCACAGACGGCCACAGACAGCGCAGGCGAGTCCAGCTCGTCGACCGCTTCATCGTCCGCATCGACCTCCTCCAGCTCTGGCTCGTCGGGCTCGTCCAGCTCGTCCAGCTCAGGCACCGCGTCCAGCTCGTCGGGAGCAGTTGACAGCGTAGAGGACAAGCTGGCTGCAGTTGGTAACACAGTCTATTTCGGCTACGACAGCGCTGTGCTTGACGGTAATTCGCAGGCGACACTCTATCGTCAGGCTGCATTCCTGAAAGGCAACCCGTCACTGACCGTGACCATCGAGGGTCATTGCGACGAGCGCGGCACCCGTGAGTACAACCTCGCCCTTGGCGAGCGTCGCGCCGCTGCCGCCCGCGACTATCTGCTTGCCCAGGGCGTAAACCCGGCACGCATTCGCGTTATTTCCTACGGTAAAGAGCGTCCTGTTGCTGCCGGTTCTAACGAGACCTCCTGGTCGAAGAACCGTCGCGCGGCGACTGTTCTGAACTAGGTGCACCTGTAGGGTTTTGGCGGTAGCCAGCCTGCCGCAATATGAACATTTGAAAAGAGGAGCCTCCGGCTCCTCTTTTTTTGCCAAAATTGTGCCTCAAATGATGGCTATTAAACCCTTCTGCATTCTTGTTCTTCTGCACAAAGGCACGTGAACATGCGCAATTATCGAATCATCGCGACAACCGCCGTGGCCTTGGCGACAGCGTTCTCGTCCGCAGCATTTGCGCAGGACACACGTTCCGGCGCGGCATCCGGCTCCAACAAGAATGTTGTGGCACAGGTTGTTGACGGGTCGGCGGGGTCCAGCGCTTCTGTGCTTCTGACCCGTCAGGGCCAACGGCTTGATCTGCTGGAAACGGATCTTCGGGACATGCGGGGCATTCTGGAAACGGATGTCCGCAACCTGAAGATGCAGATCACACAGCTTGGCAACAATGCCAACAGCGGAGAGACAGCTACCACCGCCGAAATCCGCGACCTTCGCGACCAGATCGAGCGTCTTGCCGATGCCGTGGCGATGACCAGCCGCCGCATGGAAAGAACACTAGAACTGACCTCGGATATGGAATTCCGTCTCCTGCGCATGGAAAAGCGGCTGCAGACACTGATGAACCTTGGCGGTGACGAGCTTGCCCGTGCGGCCGTTCAGGATGACACCATTCCGGCCGGCGATGGCGGTCAGGTGGCGATGAGCCGTGACGTCGATACCGGCGAAGTTGTCTGGCAGATGAACGAGAGCGAACTCAACAAGCAACTCGAAGGCAACGCGAATGCGGCTTCCGGCGCAGTTCAGTCTACTGATCTTGCCAGCCTTGCCGCACAGCCTGAGGACAGCACCGGCGCGTCCGCCCTGCCTGCAGCCGACAATGTCGATAATGCATCCCAGTCGGCAGGGCCGGCAGCCGTGGCGCCTGCGCCGCCGGCCCCGGAAGTGCTTCCGGATGCCGATCCCGAAGAGCAGTATAACTTTGCCCTCGGCCGCGCCATGCAGAACGATCTGGAAACCGCAGAGGCAGCCTTTGCCGAGTTCCGCAAGTTCAACAAAGGTCATCCACGCGAGGCCGACGCCCTGTTCTGGCTTGGCCGCATCCAGTTTCTTCGTGAACAGTTCGATCTGGCGGCGATGACCTTCTCCGAATTCAATTCGGCCTATCCCGACGACGCCCGTATCGTCGATACCACCATGTGGATTGCCGAGGCCGTGTCGCGCTTTGCACCCGCCGATCAGGCCTGTGCCATCTATGCATCGCTGCCGAACCTGATCGATTCACCGCCCGAGCGCTTTACCGAACGGCTGGCTGCACTGAGCCAGGCCGCCAATTGCGGTGGTTGACCCCCGGCCGGCAACTTCATTCCCCGACCTCCTCGCGGCGGTCTTTGACAGGGTGATGGCAGCGGCGCTTGCCCTGGTGCCGCCACTGCCGCGTCTTCAATCCTCCAGCAGGCCGGCTTCTTGCAGACTGGTCAGTGCCGTGTCGGGTGGCCCGGACAGCATCGCCCTTGCCCTCAATGCGCACCGGTTCGCCGCGGCGCATGGTGGCACGCATCGCAGCATTGTCATCGACCATGGGATTCGGCCAGGGTCTGACGCCGAGGCGGCGCGGGTGGTAAGCCGGCTTGAAGCGCACGGCATTTCTGCGAGTTGCATCCGTGTCCGGACCCCTGCACCTTTAACCGGCATTCAGGAATGGGCGAGGGCGCGCCGTTACGAACATTTGCTTGCCGAGGCGCGCCGCGATCGGGCCTGCCTTCTTGTCGGCCAGCATGCCGGTGACCAGGCCGAGACCGTAATGATGCGCCTTGCCCGCGGATCGGGCCTTGCCGGCCTTGCCGGGATGCGTCCAGTGACGCTGCGCGAAGGGGTGCCGGTAATCCGGCCTCTGCTTGGCGCCAGCCGCGCTGCAATCATCGCAAGTTGTGACCATCACGCAATTGCCACCGAAGCCGACCCCAGCAACGCCGACCGCCGGTTCGAGCGTGTTCGAAGACGGGACGAGATTGCCGCGATGGATGCCACCGGTATGCAAGTATCGTCCGGGCTGTTGCGGCTTGCTGATGCGGCATCTGCGATTGACCGGGCGCTGTTCCGCCAGTTCGGCCTTGCCGGCATGCCAGCGGCGCCCGAAGCCGCCGGATATCTGGTTCTGCCGTTTGCAGCCCTGCAGATGCCACCAGTTGTTCTGGCGCGTCTGCTGGCAAGTATCATCGGTCTGGTTGCCATTCCCGGTCATGCTCCCGGAAGCGATGAGCTGACACGCCTCAGCACGCGTTTATGCAACAAGAGGCCATCAACTCTTGGTGGCGCAAGGTTTACGCCGCAGCAGGGGGGATGGCTGGTGACCGCCGAAATCGGCAGACAGCCACCATGCTGCCGGGTGAGCGCAGGTGAACAGGCTTTGTTCGCAGGAAACTGGCTTATCAAGAGCCCGGTTGATGCGATGATCCGCTATCTCGGCGAGGCGGGAAGCGGCTGCCAAGGTGGCTGGCAGAAGAGCCGTGGCTGGAGCGGCATTCCGCCGCTTGCCAGACGCAGTCTGCCGGTGCTTGAAACCCTTGACGGGGCGGTCCTATACCCCCACTTAATTTCTCATGACCAGCCGTTTGTCAGCGGTGCCACGGCACAGGCGGAATGCCTGCGCCATACGAGCGCACCGAATGCCGATGGCAACGATGGTCAGCAATCATTCTCACGCCGCTGCCTGTGCATCTGAAACTGGCGCGGCGCAACAGGATCGAGGGAAGGCATAGGCCGTGAACAATATGGGACGTAACATTATCATCTGGCTGGTTTTTGGCGCGGCGTTGCTGGCGCTCTTCAATCTGTTCCAGAGCCCGTCTTCGACATCGCCAGGCAGCCAGGTGGCTTATTCCGACTTCATCGCCGAAGTCGAAGGCCAACAGGTCGTCGAGGTTGTGATCGATGGGCGCAATCTCAAGGGCACGGCAAAGAACGGCCGCATTATCACCTCGGTTATGCCGGAAGGCACCGATGTTGTGCAGGTGCTCGATGCAAACGACGTTCGCATCATCGCCAGCCCCGAAGACAGCGGCATGCCGTCCTTCCTGTCGATCCTGCTGTCCTGGTTCCCAATGCTGCTGTTCATCGGTATCTGGGTGTTTTTCATGCGCCAGATGCAGGGCGGATCCCGCGGGGCGATGGGCTTTGGCAAGTCGCGTGCGAAACTGCTGACCGAGCATCAGGGACGCGTGACCTTCGAGGATGTCGCCGGTATCGACGAGGCCAAGACCGAGCTTGAGGAAGTTGTTGAGTTCCTGAAGGACCCCGGCAAGTTCCAGCGCCTTGGCGGCAAAATTCCCAAGGGCGTGCTTCTGGTGGGCCCTCCGGGAACAGGTAAGACCCTGCTCGCCAAAGCGATCGCCGGGGAGGCCAATGTTCCCTTCTTCACCATTTCCGGTTCGGACTTTGTCGAAATGTTCGTCGGCGTTGGTGCCAGCCGTGTGCGCGACATGTTCGAACAGGGCAAGAAGAACGCGCCTTGCATCATCTTCATCGACGAGATCGACGCTGTAGGCCGTCATCGCGGCGCCGGTCTCGGCGGCGGCAATGACGAGCGCGAGCAGACCCTGAACCAGATGCTTGTCGAGATGGATGGTTTCGAGGCGAATGAGGGCGTGATCCTGATCGCGGCGACCAACCGTCCGGACGTTCTCGATCCGGCGCTGTTGCGTCCGGGTCGCTTCGACCGCCAGGTCGTTGTGCCGAATCCGGATGTTGTTGGCCGTGAGAAGATCCTCAAGGTCCATATGCGCAAGACACCTCTTGCCGAGGGTGTGGAGGCCCGCACCATTGCGCGCGGCACGCCCGGGTTCTCCGGTGCCGATCTTGCAAATCTGGTGAATGAGGCAGCACTCCTTGCTGCGCGCAAGGGACGCCGGACCGTGTCTATGCAGGAATTCGAAGAGGCCAAGGACAAGGTTATGCTTGGCTCCGAGCGTCGCTCGATGGTGATGACCGATGACGAGAAACGCCTGACCGCCTATCACGAGGCTGGCCATGCCGTTGTTGCCCTGCATTGCCCGGCATCCGACCCGATTCACAAGGCCACCATCATCCCGCGTGGCCGTGCGCTCGGCATGGTGATGCGACTTCCCGAGGGTGACCGCATTTCCCTGGCACGCGAGCAGATCTATGCCGATCTTCGCGTCGCCTGTGGTGGCCGGATTGCCGAGGAGCTGATCTTTGGTGAGGAGCGTGTGACCACCGGTGCGTCGTCGGACATCCGCATGGCAACGGATATGGCTCGCCGCATGGTCACCGAATGGGGCATGTCGGACGAGCTTGGTTTCCTTGCCTATAGCGCCGATGAGCAGGAAGTCTTCCTGGGTCGTTCGGTGTCGCAGCAGAAAAACATGTCGGACAATACCGCTTCGGTGATCGATTCCGAAATCCGCCGGATCGTGAATGAGGCCTATGTCGATGCCACGAAAATCCTCAAAGACAATAATGAGCAGCTTGAGCGGTTGGCACAGGGTCTTCTCGAATACGAGACCCTGAACGGGGATGAAATCCAGATCATCGTCGAGGGTGGAACGCCGTCGCGCGAAGAACCTGCAGACGAGATCGAGACGCCGCGTGCCAAGCGCAAGCGCGCGTCGATCCCGGGATCCGGCCGTTCGAAGAAACCAGGCAGTGAGCCTGCCTGATCGCGGCAACGCCGGGATGAGTCGAACAACACCGCTTCAGCGGCCGGCGGAATTGCCGGCCCCTGCCTTTTCCGTCCCCAGCTGGGTGAGGCCAATCGTGGTGCCCAATGGCCGCCACCCTGTTGCTGGTGGCTGGGCTGCCTTCGATCAGATAGACCTCGTGCAGCGTGACGAGGCGGGCGCCTATACCGCGCTGCGTATGGAACCGGACCAGCTGTTCAAGACGGCCGGCGACCGCAACGCCGCGGCAGCTGTCTTTGACTTGATCACCGCGCCGCGCGCGCCCTTTGCCGGGCTGGTGATGGACCGGCCACAGATCATGGGCATCCTGAATGTCACCCCCGACAGTTTTTCCGATGGTGGCCGCCATGACGCGCCTGGCCGTGCCGTGGCCAGCGGGCGTGAAATGATTGCGGCGGGCGCTACGATTATTGATATTGGCGGGGAATCAACCCGCCCTGGCGCCGAGGCAGTGACCCGCAATCAGGAGCTGGCGCGGGTGCTGCCGCCGATTGCCGGTCTGAAGCCCGGGAATGCCGTTATTTCCATCGACACTCGCCATGGCGAGGTGATGAGCCGCGCCACGGCGGCGGGGGCAGGGATCATCAATGATGTCGGCGGCCTGCGTGGTGAAGGTGCGCTGGACGCCGCCGCAGCTGCAAATGTGCCGGTGATCATCATGCATATGCAGGGTACGCCAGAGACGATGCAGAACGACCCCCAATACGGGTTTGCACCGGTCGAAATCATGGAGTTCCTGTCAGCGAGGATTGAGGCCGTCGTCGCTGCCGGCATTCCCCGGGCAATGATAGCGGTCGATCCCGGTTTTGGTTTCGGCAAGACTGTAACGCATAATCTTGAGCTGATGAACTGGGCGGCGATGCTTCACGGACTTGGTGTGCCTGTGCTGATCGGTGCCAGCCGCAAATCCAGCATCGCAAAAATGTCGGCCGGCGAGGATGCCGATCACCGGCTTGCCGGATCTCTGGTTCTTGCGATGAAGGGTGTCGAGCAGGGCTGCCAGTTGCTGCGTGTTCACGATGTCGCCGAGACCCGCCAGGCCCTGTCGGTGGCTATGGCGCTCGGCGGGGCCGGCTGATCTTCTGTCGACCGGTTATCTGCTGCTTGTGAAAGACCAGCCGCCTGCCTATTGTGGCACCATTACTGACGATCCGCAGACACAGGTTTTCGCATGGCAGGAATGTTCGGTACCGACGGGGTGCGCGCACGGATCAATACCGGGGCAATGACCGCCGAGGCAATTGTCCGTCTGGCGCTGGCGTCTGGTCGCTGGTTCATCGACAATAATCCCGAAGGACGGGCTGGCCGGCCGCTTGTCGTGATCGGCAAGGATACCCGCGTTTCCGGCTATATGATCGAGGCCGCGCTTGTCGCCGGCTTCACTTCGATTGGCATGGATTGCCGCCTGCTGGGCCCGATGCCGACCCCCGGCGTGGCCTATCTCACAAAGTCGCTTCGCGCGCATCTCGGCGTGATGATATCGGCAAGCCACAACCCCTATCATGATAATGGCGTCAAGCTGTTCGGCCCTGATGGCTTCAAGCTTGACGATGCCATCGAGATCGGCATTTCTGAGCTTGCCGCCGGCTCCATCGAACTCTCCGTGCCGGAACTGCTTGGCCGCGCCAGCAGGATGCTGGATTCCGTCGGGCGATACGTGGAATTCGCAAAGTCGACACTGGCATCGGATGTCCGTTTCGACGGCATGAAGGTTGTTGTTGATTGCGCCAATGGAGCAGCCTATCGCACCGCGCCGGACACGCTTCGCGATCTTGGGGCCGAGGTGATTGCCATCGCCAACGAGCCGGATGGCTTCAACATCAATGAGGGCTGCGGCGCCGTATATCCTAAGACACTTGCCGCATCTGTTCTCGCTCATGGTGCTGATGTGGGTGTCGCACTGGACGGCGATGCCGACAGGCTGATTCTCGTCGATGAGGCCGGTGCCGAGGTCAATGGCGACCAGGTGCTGGCATGTCTGGCGCGTGATATGAAGGCTACCGGAACACTGGAAGGTGACGGTGTTGTCGGCACGGTGATGACGAATGGCGGCATCGAGCCGTTTCTGGAAGGTCTTGGCCTGTCGCTGCAACGCACCAATGTTGGTGACCGCTATGTGTTGGAATGCATGAAGCGCGAGGGGTTGAACCTTGGCGGGGAGTCCTCCGGCCATATCCTGCTGACTTCGCTCAGCACGTCCGGCGACGGGCTGATTGCCGCGCTGCAGATGCTGCATCTGCTGTCAAAGAGTGGCCAGCCGGCCAGCAAACTGTTCCAGGCTTTCAAGGCGCGTGCCCAGAAGCTGGAGAACCTCGAGGGTATTCATCCGGCTGTGCTGAACCAGCCGCCGGTGGTCGAAGCGCTTGCCGCCATCGAGGCGCGGATTGCCGGTTCCGCCCGCATTCTGGTGCGCCCGTCGGGAACGCAAAGCCTGATCCGTGTGATGGTCGAGGCAGATGACGAGGTCCTGCTCGACGAGATAATGCAGGAAATAATTTTGCTTATCAAAGAGCAATCCGAAAAATCTGAATGAAAACAGCTTCCTGAAGCTGAGCAAATTCTTTCTCCTTGAATTCTGATCTTCTGTTGACGTCGGCAGGCCGGCTGCCCCATCTTCTGCGTGGGCCGTCACCCCCCAACGGGTGGCAACATGACTGATGAGGGCGCCATGAACCCGAGCACTGGGAATCCGTTGAGCGGAATTCCGATTGCCAAGCCGGCCAGCAAGCCGGCATCGCCGCTGTTTTCGACGGGACCAACCCGCAAACGGCCAGGATGGACAACAGAGGCACTCGAGACAGCATCGCTCGGCCGCTCGCACCGCGCCACCCACCCGAAATCACGAATCAAAGACTGTATCGCGAGTATCCACCGTGTGTTGCAGCTTCCCGACGATTACGTCACCGCCATTGTCCCGGGATCGGACACGGGCGCTGTCGAGATGGCGATGTGGTCGCTACTCGGCCAGCGCGGCGTCGATGTGCTTGGCTGGGAGGCGTTCGGCAAGACCTGGATTAAGGATGCGCTTGCCGAACTGAAGCTGGATGGCCTGACCTGCCACGAGGCGCCCTATGGCGCGCTTCCCGACCTTTCGCAGGTGAACTTCGAACATGATGTCGTGTTTCCCTGGAACGGAACGGCGTCGGGCGTCAAGGTGCCGAACGGCGACTGGATTCCGGATGACCGCGCCGGGCTGACGATCTGCGATGCCACCTCGGCATGCTTCGCCATGGAGATGCCGTGGCACAAGCTAGACGTTGTCACCTTCAGTTTCCAGAAGGGGCTTGGCGGTGAGGGCGGCCATGGTGTGCTGATCCTGTCGCCGCGCGCTGTCGAACGGGTGAACAGCCATACACCCGCTTGGCCCGTACCCAAGGTGTTCAAGCTCCACAAGAAGGGCGGACTTGATACTGCGCTGTTCGAGGGGGCAACCATCAATACCCCGTCACTGCTGGTGATCGAGGATGCCATCGACGCGCTGTCATGGGCCGAGGAGATTGGTGGCATCGAGGCGCTACTGAAGCGGGTCGATACGAGCTTTGCCCATTTCATGGACTGGGTCGGCACCAGCCCGCATTTCGAGGTGCTGGCCCGTGACCCGGCGACCATTTCGCCGACAGCGCTGTGCCTTGTGATCAGTGATGACTGGTTCACCGCACAGTCGGACGAAGCGCAGACGGGCATGGTGAAATCGATGCTGAAACTGCTCGAGGCGGAAGATGTGGCGGTTGATATCAACGCCTATCGCGACGCGCCGACGGGCCTTCGCATATGGGGCGGCCCGACAGTCGATCCAGAAGATATCGCAAGCCTGCTGCCATGGCTCGACTGGGCCTATGAGGCGGTTCGCGCCGATCTTCAGAATGGCAGCCAGCATGGTGACGTCTGACATCCCCCGCCAAATCCGAATCCGGTCGTTTTTCAACAAGGAGTTTTCCGGTGCCTAAAGTTCTGATCAGTGACAAGCTTAGCCCCCGCGCTGCCGACATTCTCAGCGAACGTGGCGTCGAGGTCGATGTGAAGCCGGGTCTCGCCCCGGAAGAGCTCGCCGCCATCATTGGCGATTATGATGGTCTCGCCATCCGGTCCGCCACCAAGGTGACGGAGGATATTCTGGCGGCAGCAACGAATCTCAAGGTTGTCGGCCGGGCCGGTATCGGGGTCGACAATGTCGATATTCCGGCTGCCACGGCGCGCGGCGTGGTGGTAATGAACACCCCCTTCGGCAACGCGGTCACCACAGCGGAACACGCCATCAGCATGATCCTTGCGCTGGCGCGGCAGATACCGGCGGCGAACGAATCGACCC
>JAKMFG010000230.1 GCA_022425565.1 Alphaproteobacteria bacterium | reverse complement strand
CCTCAGGGGCGATGGTCGACTGGCTGAATGGGGACTGGGGAACTTTCTTCATCATCACCGCGCTGATGGTCATCCCGTCACTGGTTGTGCTGTGGATGCTTCGCTCGAGGTTGCTGCCTCAAAAGGGCTGATCAGACAATCTCAGAAATCTTGCTGCCTGGCCCGTATCCTGATCGATGCGGGCCAGCGCTGTTTCAAGTGGTTCGCTGGCGACTATGTGATGATGTGCATTCGCATGAATGATGCTCTCATCCGACTGGCACAGGGCGACATGGCCGGGCCAGAACACTAGATCGCCTCGTTGCGGCGCTTGCCTTTCAATCGAAATCTCTGTTGAGCGGACGGATGCCCAGGCAAGCTGGTCGCCGCTGTTGCGCGGTGCGGCTGTGCCTGTGGCCTGCAAGGCCAGCTGGACAAGGGCCGAACAATCGAGGCCTGTTGCACTCCGGCCACCCCAAAGATAGGGCGCGCCCATCAGGCGCTCGGCGACAGATGTGGCATCATTCCCGTCGGGTTGGCCGAATACGGTCGCCGCCTGTGCTGCCACAAACCCCCATCTGCCTTGTGGCAGATCAATCTGGTGCCAGCCATCCTTGGTTGCGGTCACCTGAATCTGCGCGCCCATCGTCAGGCGCAGCAGCGGTGCTGAAGTGACAGCCGGCTCTGCAAGGACAAAAGTCGCGGCGCTGGTGATGCGGTGACTCGGCTCCGGCATCGACAGGAGATTGTCACCCATAGCTACCCAGCCGACATAACCGTCCGTTGTCAGCCGAACCAGCGCATGGCCCTGCCGGCGCTCGAGAATGTCCAGCGCTTCACCGAACAGGGCCTCTGTCTCGAGCGGCCTGCCGGGCCCGGGTTCCGCGGTGATGCCGAGGACCGGGACGGCCACGCGCGTCCTGTCGGCCGATTTGCCTGCCTGATAGGCCTCCCACCAGCTTGCGGTATCGAAATTCGGACAGGTCTTGTGGGTTTCGGTCGCATCGCGATGCCCGAGCACCCGGGCACCCGGATACCGCGCTGTCCATTCAAACAGCAGCATGGCCAGGCTGTTCAACTGTGCGTCGGTGAATTCGTCGCGCCCAATCAGGCAGACGGACAGACTGCGGTCATTGACCCCCTTCACATGTGCGCCCTGCCAGTACTCAGGCCGGCCGGCTTCGCGAGTGCCGTCACGGCGGATCACCTGATGATAGCCGATACCGTCCCAGCCGAAGCCTAGATGCATTGCCTGTATTTCTTTCGCGCCGATCGGGTCATCATCAGGCGTGTCGGAACAATGCACCACCAGCATCTCAACGCGGTCTGGCGACAGGTATCCCTCAAGGGGTGCGGTCTGCGCTGTGTCTGACGGGCTCATCCGGCATCTCCTGACCCGGGAAGGGTAGCAGACCCTTGCGGGTAGACAAGCCGCCCGGCAGGCATCGGGGTGGGCACGCCTGTTGTCCCGGGATAACTGACATCAAGCCCGGCGACACGGCGTGCTGCCAGATAGGCGAAACATTCGGCCTCGATCGCGTCGCCGCGCCATCCAAGGGCCTCGGCGGTTTCTGTCATGATGCCGCTGCGATGGGCGATGGCGTCCATCAGTGTCGGGTTGTGGCGTCCGCCACCACAGATAACGAGGCGACGGATGTCTCCCGGCAGCAGGGCGACAGCTTGTCCGACCGCCGCTGCGGCAAGCGCGGTCAGCAGCGCGGCACCGTCCTCCACCGACAACCCGTCGGCAAGGCTTGCCGGAAAATCAAATCGGTCGAGGGATTTGGGAAAAGGGGCGCTGAAATAAGGATGCCCAAGCAGCGTGGCGAGACGAGCCTCATCGACTCTGCCGGTCGCTGCAATCAGGCCGTCCGCATCCATTTTGCCTAGGCCATGCCGAACGATCCAGTCGTTGATCGGCGCATTCGCCGGACCAGTATCAAACGCGAAAAGCCGGCCATCACAGTCACGCCAGGTAATGTTCCCGACACCGCCCAGATTGACGATTGCCACAGATTCATCGCAGCCAGAATAACGCATTAAAGCATTATGATAACAAGGGCATAGAGGTGCACCTTGACCTCCTGCATTAATATCAGCACTGCGCAGGTCAAAGACCACGGGCCTGCCTGTGATCTCTGCCATCAATGGTCCGTCCCCAAGTTGCCGCGTCTGCCCATTACGGTCTTGTGTGGGGGGGCGGTGCAGTACGGTCTGGCCATGAAAGCCGATGGCGGCAATATCGGAAAGGGGGATGCCATTATCCCTGGTGAATTCCTCGAGCGCTTTTGCCTGGGCGATGGTCAGGTCGCGTTCTGCTGTGGCGAAGACAGCCGGTTCCGGGCCCTCGAAATTCCACGTCCGGGCTGCCTGCAGGCATTCCTCCAGCCGTGCCGGCATCGCGGTGTCATATGGCACCAGCCCGCATGGGCCGAATTCGCCAATGCTTCTGCCATCGGTGCGAAGAAGGGCGATGTCAATCCTGCCGTCGAGAACCGTTCCCGTCATCAACCCGGCGAACCAGCGCGCTGCCATGATGCAAGTCCTTTTGGGGGGCGTGTTTTGCGAGTAGGTTAGGCACAATCGCATTGAATTCTGGTCGCGTCCAGAAGGAGAGACAGATGAAGGACAGCACCACTGAAGGCAGGCTTTTGGCCGGTCAATGGCTTGACCGGCTGGATAACCTTGCGGCTCTCGACGTCATGCTCGAAGGGCAAGGCGCTGCCGCTGCCGCCGTCCGGCAAAGTCTGGCGCAGATCGACAATGCCGTGACAGCGATTGCAGAACGGATGGAAGCCAGTACGCATGGCAGGCTGATCTATGCCGGTGCCGGGTCGTCGGTCAGGATTGGCGTGCAGGACGGGGTTGAACTGCCACCAACCTTTGACTGGCCGCGCAACCGGATCGATTACTGGATCGCTGGCGGGCCGGTGGCGCTGACAGATGCTGTAGAAAATGCCGAGGATGACGAGGATGCTGCAAGGCAGGCGGCTCTTGGAGCCGGGCTTTCCTCACATGACGTGGTGATTGGAATTTCAGCCAGCGGACGAACGCCCTTTACCTGTGCTGCGGTGAAGGCGGCGGCGATGAGTGGTGCGTTGACCATCGGCATCGCCAACAATGATTCGGCACCTTTGTTTGACCATGTCGATATCGCCATCCCCCTCGTTACCGGGGCCGAGGCCGTTGCCGGGTCGACACGGCTGAAGGCCGCGACAGCACAAAAGATTTGCCTGAATATGATCTCGACACTGGCAATGACGAGGTTGGGTTTCGTGCGTGACGGCCAGATGATCGCGATGAAACCGGGCAATTCAAAGCTTCGTGAGCGCTACATCGCCATTCATGGCGGAGAGCCGTCGTAAAAGGGCTGAGCGCCGTCTAGCCCTTCAGCAATCGCGAACCGATGGTGAATGCGCCCGACAGGCTGTCGCCAGCAGGGTCTTTGAGCGCATTCCTGAATGTTTCCGCCAGCATGGGCTTGTAACGCACGCCGACACCACCGGTGATGAACAGATCGCCGCCATCCATACTCATTGCCGTCAGGATGCGCTCAAGATCGGTGACAGCATGGGCGAGAACATGGCTTGCAAGGCTGTCTCCGCTCTCCTGCGCCTTGAACAGAATGGGTGCCAGTCGTGCGAAATCCGCCGGTTTGGCTGTGGCGGCAAACATCACGATGTCGTCCGGACCTTTGCCAAAGTCCGACGCGATCTGCTCGGCGAGCGGCGATCTCTCGAGCAGGCCGTCATGTGTCATCAGGACGGCGCGAAGCAATTCCCGCCCAAGCCAGGCACCGCTGCATTCGTCTCCAAGTGTCAGGCCCCATCCGCCGGCATAGGACAGGTGACCATCATGCTGGCGTGCAAAGAACGAGCCTGTACCAATCTGCGCAAGGCTACCGTTCCTGTCGCCAAGAATACCAGCGACGGCAATATCGCGGTCGGACATCACCCTGACAGTTGCAAAATCGAGCACGCCTTCGAGTCTTGTGGCGTGGTCTCCGATCTCGGTACCTGCGATGCCCATTACGGCAATATCAGATCGGTCTGTCTGTTCCGGAATACCCGCATTGCGATAGGCGGCTTCAATCACCTCGGTGAGGTGCCGCCTGCTTGCTTCAAAATCAGTGGCAAGGTTTGCAAAGGCGCCAGCAGCATGGCCCAGCTGCCGGCCAGCAGCGTCGAAAATCGCCGCGCGGCATTGTGTTCCGCCACCATCGACGGCGACGATCAAGGGTTCGCTCATGCCGTTTTGTCCATTGTGGCGGTTCTCCTGAACTTGCCTGACGCAAAGCGTAATTGAGGGCGAGGCGAATATCCATAGTGGTACTGTAGCCTCGCCAGTCATCCCCGGCCGAATTGACCGTCGGCAAGGCATCGGGCATACCGGACCAGCGCATCATGCGTGACAGGCACAGGACAGGACTGATGGGATCTGTGACATCCGACATCAAGGGATCTGGTAACTCGCCGAGTGAGCGGCAGTTGATCCGCGCTGGGCGGCTGTTTACTGGCAGTGGTGCCGCGCCGATCGCCGATCAGCTGGTCGAGATCACAGACGGCATTATAACCGGTATCGCGCCGGCTGGCGGGGCGGCTGGTGAGGCGGGCGGGCAGGAAGACGCGCATTTCGATATTGTCGCGCCGGGCTTCATCGACCTGCAGATCAATGGTGCAGGCGGTGTGCTTTTCAACGATGCGCCGAATGAGGGCACGCTGCACAGCATGATCTCGGCCGCGCGTCAGGGTGGAACCTGCCATATGCTGCCGACCTTTATCACGGCTTCGGGTAATGCCTATCGCCAGGCTATGGCGACTGTGGCGGCGTTTTGTGCGCCAGAGGTCCTGGGCATTCATCTTGAAGGGCCGTTCCTGTCACCGGAAAAGCCCGGTATTCACCCGAAGGATGCCATCAGACCCATTGCCGAGGATGATATCAGAGCCCTTGTCTCGCATCGCGGTGTGATCCTGCTGACGCTGGCGCCTGAGCAT
>JAKMFG010000214.1 GCA_022425565.1 Alphaproteobacteria bacterium | reverse complement strand
ATATGGGTGAATTCCGTATCAAGGACCATCATGTCGGCTCTGTGGATTGCCCCATCGGCATCCACGAATACGACATTGCCGTTGGCCACGGCGCGGTCGTCATCCCGGTTGTAACGAACCTCATCGGCGGTCAGCGTCATTCTGGCCTGTTTCATCTGGACATTGCCGACGGCAAGCATGCTGCCGTCTTCATCGTTCACAGAGACGGTGTCGGCTTCAAAACTGATATCTTTGCCATTGGCGAGGGCCGGCGAGGCACCGGAAAAGGCCAGTAAGGCGATGGCAATCGCCATCAGAAGTCGATGAAAAAGCATGAAGCCCCTCAGTCCAGATCACACCATTACAGCTAGCCTGTTTTGCCAATAAAGTCCATGCCACCAATTACTTGCCGAGGCTGCGAGTGCCTTTGATTGCTTCACTGCGTATTCTGTCGGCTGCGTTCGCCATCGCGGTGGCTGTGAAGGGGAAGTCGTCCCACGCGGTCTGTTGCAATCCGGCGCGGTAGTCGTCGTCGCCAATCAGTTTTTTCAAGGCATCACCAAAGGCTTCAGGCGACGGCTCGTCAACGATGTGGGCGCGTCCCTCGGCAACCTCGGGGATACCGCCACGCCGGGTCGTCAGCAAGGCGCTTCCGGCCGCGAGGGCCTCGAGCCCTGTCTTGCCAAGTGGCTCCTGCCAGATTGACGGGCAGCCGATAATTGCCGCCTCCTGTTGCAGTCCTTTGACCGTGTCGAGTGGCAGGAAGCCAGTCAGGCTGGCACGTGCGCCGAGCGGTGCCAGTGCTTCTGCGACCCGGTTCTCATAACTTCCCGGCTTTGATGTCTCGAACTGCCGCGCGCCGACGATCACGACGCTCCACTCCGGATAATCCTGTAGAACTTCGGCAAGCGCCTGGCTGAATTCCAGAATGCCTTTCTCAGGGACCATGCGGCCGACAAAAAGCACCATGGGCGTCTTTGTCACCGGCGCGGCAAGCCATCTGTCGACGCCATTCCGTGCGGTTAGCACCTTGCTGGCCAGAGAGGCGGGAACATCCAGACCGTCTAGAAAACACCCCCGAATGTAATCGCTGACGCAGATCACTGCAGACATGTCATGAAGCAGGCGTTTGCGTTCGGCGGTTGTCCGGCTTCCCTTCATGTCGCGTGGATCATTGTGGAGATAAAGCGCTACGTTCAACTCTGGGCGCTTTGCCTTGATGTGGGATGCCACCTGGCAGCGGCTGTGAACCTCGACAAGGTCGGGAAGGGGGCGGCCACGCAGCTGGTGGAGGTAGGCGTTGGCTAACCCGATATTCTTGCCGTGAAGCCAGGCATGCCGAGGCGCCATACCGGTAAAAGTGACTTGTTCGAACGGCCTGTCGACAGGTGCCCCATATACATGGAAGCAATCCGGCGTGCGGCTGGCTGTGACCAGATCATGAACCACCGTCGAAACGGCGCCCGCATTCGCTGGCCCGAACTGTTCCTTGGACGGCAGAAGGATGTCGATTGCCGGTGATGGCTCAAGGGAATGAAGCGCACCATTGTCTTCGGCATGATCTTCGGATGGCGGCACGTTCTGTTCCAGGCTGTGGCGGTGTGGCGGTCGGATGTCATTCTATGCTAGAGCCAAGGCAAGACAACAGCCTATCTTCATGTCACATGGCATGATCGGCAAAAACGCGGTGGACAGGGTGTGGCACAGGGCGTGGCTTTGAAAAGAGTTCTGGTGATCAAACATGGCGCGCTTGGTGACATGGTGCAGGGGTTTGATGCCTTTGCCGGGCTTCGTGCCGGCCTGCCGGACGCTCAGCTCGCGCTTTTGACCACACCACCCTTCCTCGATCTGGCAAGGCGCATGCCCTGGTTTGACGAGGTGCTTTGTGACCGGCGTGCTTCTGTCATCAATCTGGCGGAGCTGTGGCGTGTGCGGAAAACCTTCCGCGCTGGCTGGGATGCTGTTGTCGACCTGCAATGCAGCCGCAGAACGGCGCAGTATCACAGGCGGTTCGCACCTGCGATCACGCGCTGGTTTGGCACAGCTGCCGGCGCCAGCGATCCCTATCCTGATTTCACCGGCGTGAATAATGCCGAACGGATGCGCATCGGCATCGAAATGGCAGGTGGAGACAGGAATGTCACGGCTGATCTCGACTGGCTTGATAATGGCCTTGCCGGTCAGGATGGCGATCTTCGCGGCGCGACGGTGTTTGTGCCCGGATGCTCTGCTGCCAAACCGCAAAAACGCTGGCCTGCGGACAGGTTTGCAGCTTTGGCGAAGGCGGAAATGACATCTGGCCGCAAGGTGGTCATTGTCGGCACGGCGGCCGACCGGGGTGTCGCCGATACGGTTATGAAGACATCACCAGGCTGTATCGATCTTGTCGGCAGGACAGGGCTCGGCGAGCTCGCCGCCCTGTTCCGGCATGCCGGCGCGGTCATCGGCAATGACACAGGGCCGACATTCCTTGCGGCAAGGACCGGTGCGCCAACACTAATGCTGATGGGGGCGGAGACGGACCCGTCCATGTCGGCACCTGTAGGCACGCGTGCCAGCTGGCTTCGCGAGGACAGGGTATCCGAAATCGGTGTAGATGATGCGCTGACCAGCCTTGATCGGCTCCGCAGCGGCTAGAAGGACGACCCTGGCTCTTTCAGAAAGACCAGCTCCTCGTCCGAGGAGGGACGTCCCAATATGGCGTTTCGGTGCGGAAAGCGTCTGAACCTTGCGATTATATCACGATGCTTGATGGCATATTCATGCGTCAGCGGGTTGGTGTGCTCCTCAAACAGCGGTATCGACCGGTCCTGAATGCCCAGATCCTCGCTGTGCATCATCGGCATCAGCATAAACTGCCGCCAGGCGGCGTTTTCATGGGCCAGAAACCCCCGGTCAATACAACGCAAGCTAAGCGCCAACGCCATTTCGTCTCCGGAAAAGGCTTTTGGTGTGTCGCGGTAGACGTTCCGCGTGAACTGGTCGAGAACGAGGATCAGGGCAAGGCATGCGTCGGGCTCGTCCGCCCAGCCGTCAAGTCGTGCCGACAGCGCCGCGGTGATGGTGTCTTCAAAGCGGCTGCGGATTGCCTCATCAAAGGCCGGGTCCTTCTTGTACCACTGCTCCGGTTGCGACTCGCTGAACCAGAAGTCGAGCACATCCTGTGCGGAAGCGGTCTTCGGCATGTCTGGCTCCTAGTGTTCGGTTCAGATGACCTTGCCCGGGTTCATCAGGTTTTTCGGGTCGATCGATGCCTTGATGGCACGCATCACGTCCAGAACCTCGGGCGCCTTCACTTTTGCGAGCTGCGCACGCTTCGTCTGGCCGATCCCGTGTTCGGCGCTGATCGAACCGTTGTATTTTGCCACATGTTCATAAATCAGTTCATACAGCTGATCTTTTTTCGAATCGAATTCGCTGTTGCTGCGCTCGTCTGCCACCAGGTTGAAATGCAGATTGCCGTCTCCAAGATGGCCATAGCCGCAGATACGGATCGTCGGATCAACGGCTCTGACAGCCGTCACCATATCCTCATAGAACGGGGCGAGAGACGACTGCGCAAGCGAGATATCGGACCGGGCGACCCCGCGCGAACGTTTGTGTGACTCCGGCGCCATCTCGCGCACATCCCACAGCGCGCGGCGCTGGGCCTCGCTGGCGGCAATTGTGGCATCAAGGACAAGGCCGTCCTCGAAGGCGGCCGCGAGCGTTTCCTGCATAATGGTCTGCAGCGGGGTCTCGCCGCTGTCATCGGCAATGCCGCTTGCCGGGTTGCTGCTGCCGATTTCCATCAGCACGTTCATCGCGCCGCGCGTTGCCAGCGGTTGCGGAATCTCTGGAAAATGGTGGAAGACGACATGCAGGATATCCGCCGGGATCAGCTCGAACGCCTCAACCCCGCCGCCTGATGCCGCCTGCAGCCGGTGCAGAAGTTCGACAGCTGCGGATACATCGCGCACTTCGGCGAACGAGGTGGCGCGTGCCACCGGCTGCGGAAACAGCTTCATCGTCGCGGCGGTGATCACGCCAAGTGTTCCTTCGGACCCGACGAACAGGTGACGCAGGTCATAACCCGTATTGTCCTTGCGAAGCCCGCCAAGCAGGTTCAGGACACGGCCGCCCATCAGCACCACTTCGACACCGAGGGTCAGTTCGCGCGTGGTTCCGTAACGAACGACATTCAGCCCGCCCGCATTGGTCCCCAGATTGCCGCCGATGGTGCAGCTTCCCTTTGCCGCCAGATTGAGCGGGAAATAAAGACCCTGTTTTTCAGTGGTGTCATGAAGGGTCTGCAGGACACATCCCGCTTCGACAGTCATCGACATATTGGTGGCGTCGATCTCGCGTATACGGTTCATCCGGCGCAGCGACAAAAGGATGCTGTTGCCGTCGCTATCAGGTGTCGCCCCACCCATGAAGCCCGTGTTGCCGCCTTGCGGAACGACCACAATGTCATGCGCATCGGCCAGCGCCATGACCTGCGAGACCTGCTCGGTGGTTTCCGGCATCACAACGGCCAGCGACTGGCCACGATACTGTCCATGCCAGTCGGTCAGGAAGGATTCGGTGTCGGTATCGCCGGTTTTCAGGCCGACATCACCGACAATGGCGTGGAGGGCAGCGATGATATCTGCAGACAAAGCGGGGGTCTCCTAGAAAGGGGCATTCACGACAGGCTACAGGATAGCCGTGTGGACAGGCAGACGGCAACATGCCGGACCGCCGCAGTTCCTGTAAAGTCAGACCGGGCGCGGGGCGGCCGCCCGGCGCAACCTGTCATTCACCGCCTCGCCAAGCCCGTTGTCTGGAACCGGCGCGACCCCGATAACAGCGGCGCCCGTGGCATCGGCCGCATGCATCATCTCGAACAGGTTGGCGGCAGCCTCGGACAGATCGCCTTTCTGGCTAAGATTGAGGCCGAGTTCTCCGGCTCCGCCGGTCT
>JAKMFG010000098.1 GCA_022425565.1 Alphaproteobacteria bacterium | reverse complement strand
CTGCACAGGCACAGACGGCCGGTGTCGAAGAGGCGGCGGGGATAGGGTTCCAGCGTATCCTCTACCGGCTGCTGCAGTCGGACGGTCTGGTTGAGAGCTTTATCGCAACACATGATGTCAGCAGCTTTGTCGATTTCTATCACATCTCTGAAGAGAACAGCCTTGAAGGGCGGTATATCGCGATCCTCGACTATTGTTTCGATGCGCCGCGGCTGCGGGCTGCATTCCGCGAATCCGGATATGAATGGGCCGAGCTGAAAAGTCCGAAGATTCTGGTTTTGCCGGTATGGCTGGCGCCTGACGGCGCGCGTGCCTGGCAAAAAGACAATGAGTGGCTCGCTGGGTGGCGGTCGATTGTCGAACAGGCCGACGGGCTTGTGGATTTTGCGCTGCTGAAGCCGACGATCCTGAATGAGCGCAGCTTACGGGCTGAGGATATCGTCGCGGCGGACCCAGTGACATTGCGCAAGGCAGCCACCGTCGCTGGAGCCGACCAGATCATGCTTGTTGTGGCGCGGCTGGATTACGACGGCGCGCAGCAGACGCTGGCGGTCGACGGAGAGCTTTTCAGGGACAATGCCGATCGCCTTGCCGTGCTGGCTGAATGGGTCGACAGGCCGGTCTTCGGCAATCTGTCAGAGCAGCTGGAGCTGGCGCAGCGGCAGATCCTGACGGAATTCGAGACGAGCTGGCACAGCGCCAATATCATCCGCGGCGGCGAGACGCGCGAGATCACGGTCGAGGTTCCGGTCAAAGGGCTTCAGGACTGGACATCGCGGCTCGAGGCGTTCGGGTCTGTCGCTGTGATCGACAGTTTTGTGGTTCGCAAGGTGGACACCTCTGGTGGGCTGGTCACACTGTCTGTGGTGGGCGACGACGCGGCGATTGCCAATGCGCTGGGCACCCATGATCTTCGGCTGAACCGTCTGGATGACGGACGCAACGTCATTGAACCGCAATAGCGGCATGCGTTTGGAACTGCCATGTCACAATTGCCATTAGATCTGCAGTTTATATCTACGCCGGGGCGCGACGATTTCCTCGTTAGCGACTGCAACCGGTTGGCAACATCATGGATCGACCGCTGGCCCGACTGGCCGGGCCAGTACCGTGTGCTGAACCTTGTGGGTCCCGCAGCAAGCGGGAAGAGCCATCTGGCTGCCATCTGGAGCCTGCAGGCTGACGCCCATGCCATCACAGAGCTTGCCGACGGGACCGCGCCAGCGAATGAGAACCTTGTTCTCGACAATCTGGATGCCGGCAATGTCTGGAACGAGGAAGCACTGTTTCATCTGGTCAACAGGACAGCGGACGGCGCTGCCTCGGTTCTTGTCACCAGCGAGATGCCTGTTGCCGCGATGGAGTGGTCCTTGCCCGACCTGTCTTCAAGGATGCGCGCGGTCGCTGTTGCAACGCTCGACGCGCCGGATGACGCGCTGCTTCGTGCCTTGCTGGAAAAATATTTTGCCGACAGGCAGCTTGCCGTAGCCATGCAAGTGCTTGATTACATGGTATCGCGTATGGAACGCAGTTTTGTCGCCGTGCAGACGATCGCGGCAGCGATGGACCGTCGCTCGCTTGCCGAACACCGCAATCTGACGCTGCCTCTGGCGCGAGAGATCATGACTGAATTTGCCGATGGCGACCATGCGCGCCAGCCGGCGCTGCCAACTGTGCCGGGCACTGCCGGCTCTGAACCCGAGGAGGATTGAATGCTTGATTTTGGTATAGCCGGGAAGACCGCTGTCGTATGCGCTTCCAGCAAGGGGCTTGGCTATGGCTGTGCAGATGCGCTTGCCGCGGTTGGGGCCAATCTGGTGATGAACGCCCGTACGCCGGAAACCCTCGCCGCTGCGGCCGCGCGCATTCGGGATGCGCATGGTGTCGAGGTGAAAGAGGTGCCTGCCGATATCACGACCCCTGAAGGCCGCGCCGCCGTCCTTGAAGCCGCAGGCCATGTCGACATTCTGGTGAACAATGCCGGTGGCCCGCCGCCGGGTGATTTCCGCGACTGGACCAGAGAGACATGGATTACAGCGCTCGACGCCAACATGCTGGCGGCATTTGAACTGATCAAGGCTGTGGTCGACCCGATGATCGACAACCGGTTTGGACGGATCGTCAACATCACCTCGGGATCGGTGAAGTCGCCGATTGCCCAGCTGGGCCTGTCGAACGGTGCGCGCGCTGCGCTGACCGGCTTCTGTGCGGGGCTGGCGCGTCAGGTCGCGCAGCATAATGTGACCGTGAACGGGCTTCTTCCGGGCCAGTTCAATACCGACCGGATCGAATCGCTGATCAACGCAACTGCCGAACGCGAAGGCCGCAGTTCAGCCGAAGTGCGCGACACGTTCGAGCAGCGCAATCCGGCAAAGCGGCTGGGAGAGATCAAGGAGTTCGGATTCGCCTGTGCGTGGATGTGCAGCGCCCATTCCGGCTATCTGACAGGCCAGAATATCCTGATCGACGGCGGCAGCTTCAACAGCACGATGTAGTGGCAAGGCCCCGAGGGCTCAGAGTTCGATCACACGAACGCGTTTGCCGTCCGCGGCAAGCGCGATCTTGCCATGCTTCAGGCGGAGCGCGGCATCACCAAAAACTTCACGCCGCCATCCGCTCTGCGCTCTGACCGGAGCCTCGTCGTCGAGTGCCAGCGCCTCGAGCTCGTCGGCAGAGGCAACGAGGCGCGGGGCGATCCCCTCTGAATCGGTGATGTGCTTGAGCAGGACGCGAAGAAGCTCCATGACGGCAGCTGGTGGTTTTGGCGTGCGGGCTTCCGACAGGGCTTCGGGAAGGGTGCTGTCGGGCATCGCCTCGACTTCGTGAAGCAGGGCGAGGACGGGCGTCGCAAGCTTGCCGTTTGCACCTCCCGGGAAATTCCTGATCTTGCCGAATTCTGCAGTGGTCGAGGGGTTGGTTCCGGCGAGATCGAGAATGGTCTCGTCCCGCAGGATGCGGTTGCGCGGCAGGTCGCGTCGCCGTGCCTCCGTCTCGCGCCATTCTGCAAGATGCATCATTCGGCGCAGCTGCACCGGCTTCATGTTCCGTACCTTGATCCGCTTCCAGGCATCTGCCGGCGCGGTGTGATAGGTAGCCGGATTGGTCAATTTGGCGTTTTCGTCATCCAGCCAGTGTGCCCGGCCTTTCTTCTCAAGCTGGTCGAGCAGCTTTGGATACATCTCGGCAAGATAGATGACGTCATCCAGCGCATAGCTGATCTGGCGCGCGCTCAGCGGGCGCCGCGACCAGTCGGTGAAGCGCGAGCTCTTGTCGATGTCCTGTTTCAGGATTGCCCGCACCAGCCGGTCATAGCCCACCTGATCGCCATGCCCCAGCACCATGGCCGCGATCTGGGAGTCGAACAGCGGCAGCGGCAGCTTGCCCATTTCCTTGAAGAAAATCTCAAGATCCTGGTTCGCCGCGTGAAAGACCTTGGTGATTGTTTCGTCGGCAAAGAGATCCCATAGCGGTTGCAGGTCGATGCCCGGCGCCAATGGATCGACCGCCGCCGCATGGTTGCCGTCGCTGATCTGGATCAGGCACAGCTGCGAATAGTAGGTCTGCTCTCGCATGAATTCAGTATCCACCGCGAGGAACTCGGCCCCGGCAAAACGCGCGGCAAGCGCTGCGACTTCCGAAGAGGTCGCGATGACATCTTCCGCCGGTGGGGATGGTGGCTGATTGGTGCGTCGGCTCTTTGCCATAAACTCAGGATACTTTCCGATGTGTGCTGCCCGTATAGAGTAAAATTGCCGCAGGACAAAGGCAAAGCTGTTGAATTCGGGTGAATGGCCTATGATGTCATGGTGATGCAAAAGCAATTGAAAACAAATTCTCACCGCGCCGCTGCAGCCGCTCTTTCGGTCGCGCTGGCAGCGAGCGTTCCGTTCCAGGCGGCAAGCGCCAAGATAAATTCAAGCCTCGTCGAGCACAAAGCTTTCTACGAAATGCAGATGGGTGAACGGTTGCAGAACTCGCATATCGTCAACATCAACGGCATGTCCGCATTCGCGATTGAGCGTGACTGTACCGGTTGGCGTTCAATCGAGGACTACATGATCCAGTTTGTGGCGGAAAGCGGCGGTTCTGATCGCGTTCTCTCGC
>JAKMFG010000191.1 GCA_022425565.1 Alphaproteobacteria bacterium | reverse complement strand
ATGTCACTGAGAACGGGATGGCAAATGCGGACATGGTGAATGCCGCCGGCGAGGTGCATGACCCTGAGCGTGTTGCCTATTTTGAAGGCCATCTAGCGGCACTGGCCGCGCTGATCGACGAAGACGTGCCCCTGAAAGGCTATTTTGCTTGGTCGCTGCTCGACAATTACGAATGGGCCTTCGGCTACAGCAAGCGTTTTGGAATCGTGCATGTGGATTACGACAGCATGGTCCGTATACCAAAGCAAAGCTGGAATGCGTGGCGTGGTGCGCTTGAGGCCGGCTAGAGCGCATCCAAGCGCGCCGGCCCGGCCCGGGGTGCGACCTGATGGGCCGACGACACATCTGGACAAACAGGCCGTCATCACGACAAACTGGCGCGGATTCTTGACAGTCTGGCCTTATCCGGATGTGGCAGGCTGCAAAAGTATTGGCCGGAACTGGCCGCAGGATACTTCAGGAGGCATCGATGCTTACCGAACAGCAGATCGAGTTCTTTCACGCCAATGGCTATCTCGTGGTCGAGAATGCCGTCAGCGCAGAGCAGCTTGGCGCCTTGCGCGCCGACTTTGGCGGCTGGGTCGAGGAAAGCCGGCAGCACCAGGATGGCTGGGGCGAAACGGTGAACGGCAAGGCGCGGTTCGATGTCGAGAAAGGCCACAATGCTGACAAGCCGGCACTTCGCCGGATCAATGCCCCGCATGAGGTGTCGGACGCTTTCTTCAACGTGATGTCCGACAGCGCGATGACCGATATGGTCGCCGACCTCATCGGACCTGATGTGAAGCTTCACCACACCAAGGTGAACTCCAAGCTTCCCGGCTCGGCGACGGCTGTCAAATGGCATCAGGATTTCCCGTTTACGCCTCATACAAATGACGATCTGATCACTGCGCTGCTGATGGTCGACGAGGTCACCGAGGAAAACGGTCCGCTCGAGGTCTGGGCCGGCACCCATGCCGGCGAGATCCATACCCTCTGGCATGACGGAAAATTCACCGGTGCCGTCGACGAGGATGTCACCGAGGAAGCGTTGAAGAAGCGGACCATCTGTACCGGCAAGGCCGGCAGTGTCTGTCTCATGCACACGCGGCTCCTGCATGGCTCGGCCCCGAACAATTCGGATGCGCCGCGCACCCTGTTCATCTGCGTCTATTCGGCGGCGGACGCCATGCCTGTCTCACCATCGCCGGTGCCGACCAGGAATCAGGGCCACATCGTGCGCGGCGAGGATCGTGGGCGGGTACGCTCCAGCGGGTTTGACATTCCGATGCCTGAACTGCCGAAGGGTGCATCCTTCTTCGACCAGCAGCAGACCTCCTGACCGGCATCATGGCGCTGCTTGACCGCCCCAGGATCGAGACGCTCGCCGCCGTGGCTGGTGACGACTCGCGCACCGCGCATTCCATGCCGGGCTGGTATTACAATGATCCGGCCATTTTCGAGCAGGAGAAGTCGAGCCTGTTCGCCGATGGCTGGGTCTGTGCCGGCCACGCCTCGGAAATCGCATCTCCCGGACAATATATGGCGGTGAAGATCGGTGATGAGCCCGTGGTGGTGGTGCGTGACAGAAAGGGTGATGTCCGTGCCTATTCGAATGTCTGTCGGCATCGCGGGATGGCACTTGTCGAGGGCAAGGGCAAGGCGGCCGTGCTGACCTGCCCCTACCATGCCTGGAGCTATGATCTGGACGGCGCGCTGCGCAAGGCGCCCTATATGGAGGGGGTCGAGGGGTTCGATCCCGCCGCCTGTGCATTGCCGGAATTCGCTCTTGAGGAATGGCGCGGTTTTGTGTTCGTGAACACCGGAAACAATGCGCCGCCGCTGGCCCCTGACCTTGCCGCGCTGGAGCCTTTTGTCGCCAACTACCAGATCGAGGAGCGTCACAGCACCGAAACCTGGTTCGAGGAATGGGGCACGAACTGGAAGTCACTGGTCGAGAATTTCATGGAGGGCTACCACCTGTCGGTGACCCATGCCACCACGCTGGATCCGATCACGCCGACCGAGCTGTGCGAAAAGCTGGCAACCGGGAAAGGGTTCACCGCCTATCGCTCGAACTATCGTGATTCCTCGCCGCAGCGCGAACCATTCCCGAAAGACCTGACAGAGCAGGAACGGCGCTCATCGGTGCTGTTCAGTGTCTATCCGAATTTTGTCATTACGGTCGGCCCGAACTGTGCCGTGTTCCTGATTCTGCTTCCCGAAACGCCGGAGACGGTGAACATCAAGATGGGCGTTCTCGTTCAGGAAGGGGCCGACGAACTGCCGGAAACCGAGGCCTATATCAACCTTGCGCACGAGTTCAACGCCGAAGACCGAATGATGCTCGAGGCCATTCAGAAGAACAGCCGCAGCGCACATCGCCCGCAGTCACCGTTGGCGCCGGAGGCGCTGGAAGGCACGATCTGGGATTTCACCCGCCATGTCGCGCGCCATCTGACAGGCCATGCCGGCGGTGCCGTATCATGACACAGGATCACGTGAACACCGTCATTGTCGGCGGCGGACAGGCCGGCCTTGCGATGAGTGCGCATCTCTCGGAACAGGGGATCGACCATCTGGTGATCGAGCGTGACCGCATTGCCGAGCGCTGGCGTACCGCGCGCTGGGACAGCCTTGTGGCCAACGGGCCGGCCTGGCATGACCGGTTTCCCATGCTGGAATTTGAGGATTGCGACGGAGACGGCTTTCCGACACGCGACAGTGTCGTCCGCTATTTCGAAACAGTGGCGGAGCGCATCAATGCGCCAATGCGGTGCGGTGTCGAGGTCAAGCGAGCCGTCCGTCTGCCCTCTGGGAGGGGCTTCCGGATCGAGACATCCGACGGGTCGGTGACGGCCGACCATGTTGTCGCTGCGACCGGACCGTTCCAGACGCCGGTGATCCCGCCGGTGGTGCCTGACGGGGTCATCACCCAGATTCATTCCTGTCACTACCGCAATCCGGAACAGCTCGAGGATGGCGGTGTTCTCGTCGTCGGGGCCGGCTCGTCAGGATCGCAGATTGCCGATGAACTTCTCCGGTCGGGCCGTAATGTCTGGCTCTCGGTCGGCCCGCATGACAGGCCGCCAAGGTCCTATCGTGGCAAGGATTTCGTCTGGTGGCTCGGTGTGCTCGGTAAATGGCAGATGAAGACACCGCCCGCCGGGCGCGAGCATGTGACCATCGCCGTCAGCGGTGCCTATGGCGGCAAGACGGTTGATTTCCGCGGGTTTGCCGACCGTGGCATGACCCTTCTCGGGATGACCCAGGGGTTCGAGGATGGCGTCATCACCGTTGCAGGTGATCTGGCGCAGAATGTTGCCGAGGGGGATGCCAATCATCTGGGGCTTCTTGCAGAGGCTGATGCTTATGTCGAGGCCAACGGCCTCGACCTGCCGCTCGAGGAAGAAGCC
>JAKMFG010000187.1 GCA_022425565.1 Alphaproteobacteria bacterium | reverse complement strand
GCCGAGGACGCGGCGCGCATTGCTGCCGAAGCCGGGGTCGGCGCGCTGGTGCTCAACCACCTGATCCCGTCTGATGATCCGGATTATACGGCCGAACACTGGCACGAGGCGGTGCGGCCGCACTGGTCAGGCGATTTCCATCTTGGCCGCGACGGCTTGCGGATTCCGCTCTAGGCCCCTTCAGTCGGCCATGATCCCGGTTGGCACTGGCCGACCGTCAATCACAAGCTTTGGCCCAACGCCGACTCCGGTCAGTTCCGGCCGTTCGGCGAGATAGGTGGCAAGACCCGGAAGGCCGTGCATCGCCCCCATGAAGTCCCTCAGGCGCGGGTAGTTTTCCAGAATTGCCTCATCCATGAAATGCGCCAGATCGATATGGTGAAAGGCGCCGAAATCACAGTAACAGGGATCGCTGCCAAGGAAGAACGGGCCGCCATGGCGCGCGAGCAGAAGTTCGAAATCAGCGAAACGGGCATGAAGGACAGGAAGGCAGGCCTCGCGTGAGGCGGCGAACTGGTCGCCTGTGTGAAAATTCACCGGCGGGTTCAGCGGCCGGAACAGCTCGTGCGCGCCTTCGAACACCTCGTCGGCCTGCGCTGCGGCAAGCGGGCCTGCCGGCATCAGGTCGAGCCGCCCGGCCAGATAGCGTATGATCGCCCCGGTCTGCGTGATCTGCGTGCCGTCCTCGGTCACCAGCATGGGAAGCTGGCGGAAGGCTGCGCTGCGCTTGGCATCGGCCCATGGCTTGCCGAAATACTCCCAGCCCATCACGTAACGGTAGGGCTGATTGCGGTAGTGGAGCATCATTTGCGGTGCCTCTGCCAGCGCCCGCATCTTGAAATAGACGAATGTCAGGTCAGTCATGTCGGTCTCCTTCGGTGAGGGTTGGTCAAAGTTTTGTGTCGTGGAGGATCACCCCGCGTGATGGCACGATGATGCTGGATACCCCTGTGGATTCTGAATGGGTCGCCTCAGCCTCGCGAAACAATTCCTGGCAGGCGATAAAGGCCTTTTCATCGGCATATTCCCAGAGATTGCCGAGGATGAAGCTCCCTTCCTGATTCCAGATTTGCGTCACGACCTGGCGCAGCGCCCCGGCTTCCTTGAAGCGCGGAAGCATCTTGCCGATCACTTCCTGCCATTCCCGTTCTGACAGCATCATGTCCGACTTGCTGCCGTATTTCGCTGTAATATAGCTTATCAGCTTGGGTTCCATCTGCGTCTCCCTGCCCGGTCATTCTGTTTTCGAAGGTCAATGGTGACACAGGCTAAGGCGTGACGGCTAAATATTTTAGTTTTTCCTAATGGAATGTGGCCGATCTTGACAGGGACATGGCCATGCGGCTTGCTGGAGCCATAACACGCCTGCCCCAACGCCTGTCTTGAGGTCGATTGAAATGACAAGCCTGCATCATGATCCCGACGTCGCGCTGGTCGAGCGCCGCATCGCGTCTCGGCCGGACAGCCGGTCAGTAGCCGAATTTGTCCCCGGCCCGGGGATCGAGCGGCTGGCCATGTCCTTTGACATCGAGGCTTTGCGTGAGGCCCTGGCAGAATGCCTGCACCGGTCTGATTTCATGGGCGGCATGCAGGAAGAAGGGTTCGCTGCCTTGCCGCTGACACAGCGGCCGGGACAGACGGAATGGACGGAGAACGACCTGTCGGGGCGCTACTGGCTCCGCGGTGACGACCGCTATGTCGAAGAGGCGCGCGAAGATCTGGTTTCGGAAAAGTCATTCAGCGAATTCAATCCGGATTTTGCCGACACCTATTTCGAGGAGGTTCACCACCAGCTGGCGCGCCGCTTTCCGATTGGCCGGATGAGGGTGCTTTCAAAGGGGCTATATAACTGCAATAGCTGGCATCGCGACCCTGAACCGCGGCTTCATATCCCGATTGTGACCAACCCGGGATCATTGTTTGTCGTGAATCACCATGTGACGCACCTGCCGGCGGACGGTTCGGTCTATTTCACCGATACGCGTGGTTATCACACGGCCTTGAACGGCGGTGAGACACGGCGCGTCCATATTGTTGCTGCGCTGGCCTACCCGCCTGTGACGAGCTGACCCGAAAGAGCATATTTTCCTGATCGCTGGAATATCTGGCGGGCTGCCGGTCAGCCGCCGCCAAGAAGCTCGTCCACCTCGCGATGGCATTCGATAACATGATCGTCACCATCAACCCGGCGCGGCGGGGACTGCGTGTCGCAGGTGCCCTCAATGGCGAGCGGGCAGCGCGCAAAGAATGGGCATCCGGTGTCGGTCAACTCGACACCGCCGCTCATCCCGGTGATGGTTTCCTTGCTGGCGATGGTGTCCTCGAGCCAGCCTGTCCGCATCTCTGGAACCGAGGAGATCAACAGCCTCGTATAGGGGTGATAGGGCGGCGACAGCACCTTGTCCGTCGGGCCCTGCTCGGCGACACGGCCGGCATAGAGCACGACGATTTCGTCGGCAAATGAGGCGACAGTCGACAGATCATGGCTGATAAAGACGAAGGATACGCCCGTATCACGGCGCAGGGTCTTCAGCAGCTCGATAACATTCGCCCCGACAATGGTGTCGAGCGCCGATGTCACCTCGTCACACAGAACCACCTCCGGGTCTGCCGCGAGTGCGCGCGCCAGATTGACCCGCTGCTTCTGGCCACCTGACAATTCATGCGGGTAACGTTCGGCAAAAGGCGGTGGAAGCTCGACCATCTCCAGAAGTTCAAGAAGTCGCCTGTTTTTTGCGTCTCCAGTCAGCCCGCCATAGAATTCCAGTGGCCTGCCGATGATGTCTTTGATCCGCTGGCGCGGGTTCAGGGCTGTATCGGCCATCTGGTAGACGAACTGCACCTTGCGAAGCTCTTCCCGCGACCTGTTGCGAAGGTCTGGCGCGATGCTCTCGCCATCGAGCTTCAGATCTCCGTCGCTTGGCGGCAGAAGCCCGGCAAAGACACGGGCGAGTGTTGACTTGCCACAGCCGGACTCGCCGATAATGCCGACCGTCTTGCCCCGGTCAATCGCGACATTCACGTCGCGGAGCACCATGGTCGTGGGCTTGCCCTCGGAATCCCGGCCATAGCCCGCATCGACCGATTTCGCTTCGAGTGCCGGCACATCGCGCATATGTTCCTGGTTGCTGTCTTCGCCCTGACCGGGTTCCGGCAGTGGCCGGATCGCGCCCATCAGGCGCTTGGTGTAAGGGTGCTCAGATTTGGAGATGATGGTCTCGACCGGACCGGCTTCCTTGATCTCACCATTGTAGAGAACGACGATATGGTCGGCGACCTGCGCCACGACCGCCAGGTCATGCGTCACATAGATGGCTGCGGCGCCCTCTTTCTTGATGACCTGCTTGAAGGCTTTCAGCACCTCGATCTGGGTGGTCACGTCAAGGGCGGTGGTTGGCTCGTCAAGAACAAGCAGTTCAGGATCACCCCACAGCGCCATCGCCGCCATAAGCCGCTCCAGATGACCGCCTGCCACCTGGTGTGGATAGCGCCCGCCGATGTTTTCTGGGTCAGGAAGCTCAAGCGCGTGGTATAGCGACAATGCTTTGGCATCGGCCTGCTCGCGGGTCTTCGAGCCATGCAGAATTGGCGCTTCGGTTACCTGCTCGTTGATCAGGATCGACGGGTTGAAGGTGGCGGCAGCGCTCTGCGCCAGATAAGCGACTTTCTCACCGCGTACCGGCCGCAGCTCTTCGGTCGACATCCTTGTGACATCCTGTCCCAGAAGACGTGCCTCGCCGCCGGCGAATTTCAGTCCTGGCTTGCAATAGCCAAGCGCCGCCAACGAGATGGTCGTCTTGCCCGATCCGGATTCACCGATCAGCGCCACCACTTCGCCGCGGCGGACCTTGAAATCAACACCCTTGACGATGGGAAGCTCGGACTCGTCATCCCGCACCGCATGGATGCGCAGGTCACGGGCCTCGAAGATCACGTCATTGTCGTCGGTTTTCTTCGCCATGGGTTACAGCCTCTTTGAGAGCTTGCCGCCGCTATGCGCGGAGATATCGTCAACAACAAGGTTGATGGCCACGGTCAGCGTGGCAATGGCAACCGCCGGCGCCAGCACTGGGATCACTGAAACACCATAAGACAGGGCACCAAGATTTTCGCGCACCATCGACCCCCAGTCAGCCTGTGGTGGCTGGACACCAAGGCCAAGGAAGCTGAGGCTCGAGATGAACAGAATCACATAGATCAGGCGAAGCCCGAAATCGGTCATCAGCGGCATCGCCGCATTCGGCCAGATTTCGTGGGTGATGATCCACCATCGCCCTTCTCCCCGAACCCGCGCCGCCTCGACAAAATCCATCACCATAATTTCCTGTCCAAGCGCCCTTGCAAGGCGGAAGACTACAGTGGCGTAGATCACGCCGGCGGTGATGACCAGGACCGGGATCGACGAGCCGACAGCGGCAACAACGACAAGGCCAAGCATGATGGTTGGCAGGCTGAGGAACGCATCATTTATGCGGCTGACAATCATATCGACCCGCGGTGTGGAGATGGCCGCGCCGATTCCCATTACAACGCCGATGAAATAGGCCAGCAAAGTCGCCGCAAAGGAAATACCGATGGTTCGGCCTGCGCCATACATCAGGCGGCTGAGAACATCGCGGTCGCTCTCGTCGGTGCCAAGCCAGGCACCGGGGCGTGGCAACTGGAATTCCGAGTAATCATCAGGGAAGGGTAGATCGTTCTCGCCAAGCGGGGCCAGATAAGGTCCGAAAATGGCAATGAATACCCAGAAACCGACCACCGAGATGCCGAGCCAGCCTGTCCAGGACGGCTTGTAGCGCGAGGAAGGCGCGGAATCAGGCAGCTCGTCAAAGCTGACCCCCTCGTCAAAGGGAGCGACGTAATGGTCGTTCTGTTTGACCTTGCTCATTTCGGGTGCCTCAGGCGTGCGTTGGATGCATAGGCAGCGATGTCTGCGATCAGCATCAGGACCACGTAGGTCATGCAGAAAATCATGCCAAGGCCCTGAATCAGGATGAAGTCGCGTGTCTGTACACCCTGCACGATCAATGTCGCCAGCCCGTTATAGCCGAAATAGACCTCGACCACGATGACGCCTGTCACCAGGTAGGCAAGGTTCAGCGCGACGACATTGACGATTGGGCCAATGGCGTTCAGCAGCGCGTGCCGGAAGATGATGCGCTTGCGCGGCACGCCCTTCAGAATGGCCATCTCTATATAGGGTGAACTCATCACATTCAGCACGGCCGCCCGGCTCATCCGGATCAGCTGTGAGGCGATGACAAAACACAGCGTCGTGATTGGCAGTGCGAAATGTGCAATCAGCTCGAACAGCCCCTTGCCCTCGGTCGATCCGACAACAATGGCGTTGCCAACCCCCAAGACAAAGACAAACAGGATCACCAGCAAGGTAGCGGTGAAGAACTCAGGGGCGGCGACAAGCGAAACCGACACAAGGGTCAGAGCGCGGTCATAAAGTGTGCCGGGATACATCGCTGCCATGATGCCAAGCGCCAGCGAAATTGGCACGCCGATGGCGGCGGTCAGCACGGAAACGAAAACAGTGTTCTTGTATCGGTCGGCGATCAGGTTGGTGATTGGTACATCACTGGCGAGAGAAGTGCCAAGATCGCCCATCATGAAATTTTTCAGCCAGACGAGATATTGCACGATATAGGGCTGGTCGAGGCCAAGACGCGTGCGGAACGCAGCGACATTCTCAGCTGTTGCCGACTGGCCAAGGCGAATTTGTGCGGCATCTCCAGGCAGGATCTTGGTGCCAAAGAAAATAATGAGAGATACGGCGAGCACCGTAACAAGTCCGATGCCGAGTCGTTTCAGGATCAGGATTGTCATATTGGTGTTTCCGGTTGGTAGCAAACAGGCCCCACCATGTGATGGGGCCTGTCAGTGTTTTCATGTTTAGGCGTCTAGCCACATGGTTACAGGAGCCTCGGCACCACCGAAATTATTCAGCGGCACATGTGTCAGGCCCTTTACCTTGTCTGACACGGCATCGACATAGTTCCGGTGGATCGGAATGACGCTGCCATTGTCGTTGTGAATCTTCTCCTGCAGCGTGTGGTACATCTCCTTACGCTTGGCAGGATCGGTCACACCGCGCACCTCAACCAAAATCTTGTCGAATTCCGGATCCTGGTGATAGGTCTCGTTCCAGGCCGCATCCGACTTGAAGGCCAGCGTCATCATAATGTTGGCAGTCGGGCGCATGTTCCAGGACACAACGCACATCGGTGCTTTCAGCCATACCGCACCCCAGTAACCATCAGTGGTCACCTTCTGGACGTCAACATTCATGCCGATCTTGGCAGCTTCACGCTGCAGGAACAGACATTGGTCAATAGCACCAGGTGCCACTTCGGCTGCGACGATTGGCACGGTTGTGTTGCCGATACCGGACTTGTCGAAGTGATATTTCGCCTTGTCCGGATCCAGCATGCGCTGTGGGATTTCCGGGCTGTGGTCAAAATAGGCGGAACCAATCGGCTGGTCATTGCCGAGAGATGCTTGGCCTTTGTATACACCTTTGACCATACGCTCACGGTCCATCAGATGCTTCATCGCCATGATCAGGTCATGATTGCCGGACATATCCATGTCCTTGCGGCAGGCAATGTTGATGTAGGCACCTGATTTCAGTGACCAGACCTCTTTGCCAGGTGCTGATTCAACCTGACCGATTGCCTTTGGCGGCAGGTTCACCATTGCGTCGACGTCGCCAGCCAGGAAGGCGTTCAGACGTGCGACCGGGTCACCAATACCGAAATGCTCGATCTCGTCGAGATAGCCGCCTTCGCCCCAGTAGTTCTCGAAGCGCTGGCCAACGGTGCGAACACCTGGCTTGAACTCCTTGACCTTGTAAGGGCCGGTTCCGACAGCTGTGGAGAAATCGGTGGCGCCTTCCTGAAGAATCTTGAAGTGGAAAGTGCCAAGGGCAATCGGAAGGTCGGCGTTTGGTGAGGACAGAATGGCCTTCACCTCATAATCATTTACCTTTTTCCACTCCTTGACCATGGCCACCAGCGATGAGGCGTTAGAGATGGAGTCGGCGCCCATGTGACGATTCATCGTGTAGAGGACGTCATCAGCGGTCAGCGTCTTGCCGTCATGGAACTCAACACCCTTGCGGATTTTGAAGGTCCACTCGGTGGCGCTGTCATTCGACAGGATCTCTTCGGCCAGCTCCGGCTCATATCCAAGCGACTTGGTGAGGCGGGTCAGCGAGCCGTAAAACATCCGGCCACGGAAGTAATCCACAGCCGAGGTGTACAGCGCTGGGTCGAGCGTGTCGTTCGGGCCATGCTGGTCACCTGCGAACACCACGCGACCACCACGCTTGGGCGTGTTGGCCCAGGCGTCTGAGACACCGGTGAAAAGCGTGCCAGAGGCAGTGGCAGTCGCACCGAGCGCCATCATATAATGCATGAAGTCGCGGCGGCTGATGCCTTTCTTAACCATGTTAAGG
>JAKMFG010000144.1 GCA_022425565.1 Alphaproteobacteria bacterium | reverse complement strand
AGACCTCGGCGCCAAGCTCAATCACCAGAGCGTTGCTCTTGAGGCCGCCATCAATAATCGCCGTCGAGCATATCGAAAGCTCTTCAGTGGCCAGCTTGCCGTTCAAATTGCCGGCAAGCTGACCACTGAAGAGCTTTCGATCGGCTCGACGGCTATTATTGATGGCGACCTCAAGAGCAACGCTCTGGTGATTGAGCTTGGCGCCGAGGTCTCCGGTACAATCGGGCGCAAATCCTGATTCTTCAGGAAATGCGATATCATTTGAATGTGGGGCGTCCGCATGGCCGCCCCTTTTTCATGTGCAGATGTTTTTAATCGTCGGTCTCAGACCTCGCCGAGGCGGCTCAGCGAACGGCGCATATGCTCGATAAAGCGACCAACAGCAGGGGATGACGACCTGTCTGTCCATAGCGCTGCATGGGACAGGCTGACCTGCGCCTTGCCGCTGTCGATCTGCACGAGCTCACCGGCCAGTGACGTGTTGGCGAGGACATAGCGCGGCACGACGGCCAGATGGTCCCCCATTCGCAGGAGCGACAGGATCATGTTTGAGGGCAGTTCATTGGCCTGCAAAGATTCGCCCAGCCCGATCTGCGCAAGTAACCGGTCAGCCGCAATCCTGATGCCCGAGCCCGGCTGATGCAGCGCCCAGCGCGCCGCCTCGAGATCGGTTCGGGTGACGGCCATTCGGCCGGCCAGCGGATGATAGCGGGATGCCAGGATCACCATGGGGCTCTCGAACAGAATGCATGAGCTGGCCCCGGGTGCCCGCGCGGCAATCTCGGGAGGGCCGAGTGCTACATCGACCTGTCCCTCATAGAGCATGTCTTTCAGAATCTGACTGTGGGCTTGCCGCATGTCGAGCCGGACCCCCGGATTGTCGCGGGCAAAATCGGCAACGGGCTGGGGCAATGCATGGAGGCTCAGTGTAGGGGTGCAACCGACCCGCAGTTCGGCTTCATATCCGCGCCTCAGATTGTCGGTCAGCGCACTGATCCGGCGCTCGGCCAGCACGACCGCGCCGGCCTCCTCGAGGATGCGTTCGCCAAGAGGCGTCGGCATGATTCCCTGCCGCGAGCGGACCATCAGTTCAAACCCCAGCCTGCCTTCCATCAGCTTCATGTTTCGCGTCAGGGCAGGCTGTGTCAGCCCAAGCGTGGCCGCCGCGCGGGTAAAGGATCCGGTGCGGATGATTTCGTGGAACTGCAGGAGATGACGCGGGTCAACGCTTCGCATGTTTTTTTATACCAAAATCTGATGCGTGAAGGGAAGAGGATGACTCTGGCCTATCGACGGCTTTGCGCTGGCAGCGGTGACGACATCGTGGCACCATGGCGCACAAATCAGGTCAGCAAAATATTCCAGGAGCTCTGAAAGTGACAAAATATCAGGTACTTGGACGCTCAATTGCCGGGTCCTTTTTCGTCGAGTGCCTCCTTCGTGAGGCTGGTGTCGACTATGATTTCACCCATATCTCGCGCAGACAGAGCAAGGAAGAGACCTTCCTTGCCGAGAATCCGCTTGGACGAATTCCTGTGCTGATCACGCCCGGCGGCGAGCGGATCATCGAATCGATAGCGATCTTCACCCATCTCGTCGAGGCGTTCCCGACGCTGGCACCGGCGCCGGGCGATCCGGCCCGTGACCTGATGTGGCAGCATCTCGCGGTGATGGGGACAAGCCTCTATCCGAGTATGCACAGGGTTCATCACACCTATTATTACGGTCCGGAAGACGCGCATGAAGCCATTCGTGACTTCGCGCTCATCGACATGGACCGCTGGCTGGATTATCTGGAATCACAGCTCAATCCCTATCTGGCGGGTGCTGCACCGATGGCCGCCGATTTCTATCTGTTCATGATTACCCGCTGGGCGCCGGACAAGGATCGCGTCCGTTCCGGGCGGCCGAAAATTTCGGCATTCATAGAAGCGATGCGCTATCATCCGGTTGTTGAATCTGTGAATCTCGACCGTGTGAAGCCACGCGGTGCCTGAATTGGCGGGCCCGAACTGCCTGCCAGTCCCGGAGTAATGAAATGATACGCTCGCTTGTGTTCGACAAGGACGGTGTGATCCTCGATCTTGTTGGAACTTGGTTCCCGGTGATGCAGGCGCTCGCCGACTACACGCTGACTTTGCAGCCTGACCCGGCCGCCAGCGGGTTGACGCGCGTCGCTCTTCTCGATGCCGTCGGTGTTGATGATGCGTCGGGTCATATCGACCCGCTCGGTGTCTGCGCGGCGGGATCCTTTCGCGACATCCGGGCGATTTGGCAGGCGCTGTTGCCAGCCGACATGACGCCTCTTGCCGAGAACGAGGCCTATCAGATTGAGATGCGACGGCTTGCGCGCGAGCTGGTGCATGGCAATGCGGTGCCAAAGGGTGATGTTGCAACACCCCTTAACCGCCTGACCTCTGCCGGGTTCCGGATCGCCCTTCTGACGAATGACAGTGAGGAGTCGGCGCGCCACGGTCTGGAGCAGCTTGGCATTCTGCAGCTGTTTGATCCGGTGATCGGGGCCGACAGCGGTCATGGCGGCAAACCGGATCCGCACGGGCTGTTGCACTGCGTCGCAGCGCATGGCGCGACGCCGCAGGAAGTTCTGATGATTGGTGACACGAACGCCGATTTCGGTGCCGCAAGGGCAGCCGGTGTGGCGGATTTCATCTGTATCGCCGACAGTCCGGACGAACGTCCGCATCCGGATGTGCCGGTTGCAAATGTGATCCCGCGGCTGTCAGATCTTCCCGACCTTCTGGTCAGGCGCGGAGATATGAAACAGGGCTGAGCCCTATTCTACCATCGTCATGTCTTCAGGTTCTGATTCGGAGGCCGGCTGTTCCATTGTCTTGCCCAGAAGCACGTCGCGTGCCGGGCCGATCTGCTCATAGAGCTCGGCATCCTCGGGTGTCTTCGGCTTGAAGCTGCCCATCACCATCTCACGCTTGGCAATGCTGAACAACTTGCCCACGTGAAGGTAATGTTCGACGATCTGGTCGATCTCTTTCGAGACCTTCGCCGCATCGATGTTGTCGATATATTCGTTCTCGATGCCTTTGCGGATTTGCTGTCCGGTCTGGGCTTTCACCGAAAACAGATTCCGTTCGATCTGTTTTTCCTTGGCGATGATGGCATCGCTCAGTTCCAGCATCTGATTCATTGTCAGCGGTGGCAGCGGGATGGTCACGCGGCTGTTTGCCTGATCATATTGGACCGTCTCGAACCCCTTTTCGGTCTTGATGATCTCGATCAGCCGTTGTGTGACCTCCTGATTTAGCGAAATGATCTCGACCCGGTCGATCAGAGCCGAGACCTCGATATAGTCGAGAAGCCGGCGGTTGCGCTTGTTGATCACGATCTTGTCACTGTGGAACATCGTCCTGTATTCGTCTGAGGAGCCGAGTTCGAACAGCTCCTTGACGAAGGCGACAAACCGGTCGCGGGCACGGGACTCGAACGAGTCGCTATAGCTCTTCAGCTCGCTTTCGCTGATGAAGAGAAAATCTGTCAGATATCTTTCTTCCATGGTCACGCTACCGTTTCCGAATGCTAGATGCAGGAATACGATAAAAGGCAGGGATCAAGTTTCAAGGAAAATTAGACACGTCTCACATAAAGCCTATGTCCGGCCTGGCGCCGGATTATTGCGCCAAGGCAGAGATTTTCCTGAGCCTACTTGCTTTTTTTCTGGGCGTTTCGGAACGCGACCACATAACTCGACACGCTCTTGCTGCGGTCGGGGTCATAGCGGCACTGC
>JAKMFG010000092.1 GCA_022425565.1 Alphaproteobacteria bacterium | reverse complement strand
GTATTCCGGTAGATATGGCGCGCCGGCAGGCGTATCGCAAGAAACAAGGCGTCTGCCCGCGATGCGAGGCTAGCGGCAAGAGGATGGCAGGCATCATGCAGGACCAAACACAGCAAAGCGGCAACCGCACTATCCAAGTCGAGATCTATGCCGACGTCATCTGCCCCTGGTGCTATATCGGCAAACGCCGACTCGACCTCGCCTTTGCGCAGCGTCCGGAAATCAGGCCGGCCTATGTGTGGCGTGCCTTTCTGCTGAACCCTACAATGCCGTCGGCCGGCATGGACCGTGCCGCTTATCTGAGTGCGAAATTCGGCAATTCGGCCGCGGCCGTCTATGGCCGTATCGCGGCTGCGGGTCTCGACAGCGGCATCGATTTCCGGTTCGATTCCATCAAGCGCACGCCTGACAGCCGTCTGGCGCATCGAATGCTGATCGCCGCCGGGCCCGACAACGCCGAATTGTCGGAAGCCATCTACAGCGCCTATTTCATCGAAGGGCTTGATATCGGCTCACCCGAGGTGCTGCGCGAGATCGCGGCACGTTTCAACCGTCCGGAACTGATCGAAGCGGCGAGCGACGAGGCTGTCGGCAAACAGCTGGAGCATCATCTCTCGACCGCAAACAGGCTGCGGCTCGAAGGTGTACCCTATTTCGTGTTCGCGGAAAAATATGCCGTGGCCGGGGCGCATCTCCCCGAGCATCTGGTCCCGGCCATCGATGCTGCGGCGGCAGCCTAGACCAGTAACGCCAGCAATTCCTGAACGGTTTCCTTGCAGACCTGCGGCCTGTCTTCGGCGCGCGGCATCGGCTGCTGGATAACCATGCGGTGATCGGCACCAAGCCGCACTCTTCCGCCTTTTCCTGCAATCCATGCCACAAGCTGGTCTGGCTTGGCAAAATCATGGCCACGGAAGGCAATCGACAGTCCCTTCGGCCCAGCGTCGACCTTTTCGATGTTCGCCCGCCTGCACAGCTGTTTCAGCTCGATCACGGCAAACAGGTTGCGCACCGGTTCCGGCAACGGTCCAAACCTGTCGACAAGCTCGGCGACAAGGCTGTCCGCATCGGCGGCGACATCCATATTGGCAATTCGGCGATAGAGAGACAGTCTCACCGTCAGATCGGCGACATATTCCTCAGGAATACGGACTTCCAGCCCCAGATTGAGCTGAGGTGTCCAGTCCCCTTCCATCTCTTCGGATTTGTCACCACTTCTTGCGGCCTCGACAGCCTGGCGCAGCATTTCCTGATACAGCTCGACGCCGACCTCGCGAACATGGCCCGACTGCTCGTCACCAAGCAGGTTGCCGGCGCCGCGGATATCCATGTCGTAAGAGGCAAGGGTGAAACCCGCACCAAGGGTGTCCAGTGTCTGCATTACCTCGAGACGGCGGCGTGCCTGCGGCGTCAGCATCCGGTTCGGATCAGACGTCAGATAGGCATAGGCGCGTTGCCGCCCACGCCCGACACGGCCACGAAGCTGGTAGAGCTGCGACAGGCCGAACATGTCGGACCGATGGATGATCATTGTGTTGGCTGACGGGATATCGATGCCGGATTCGACGATGTTGGTAGACAGCAGTATGTCCGCCTCGCCATCGGCGAAACGGGTCATGACATCGTCAAGCTCGGCCGCTGGCATGCGGCCGTGGGCCGACAGAATGCGCGCATCAGGCACCAGCACCGTCAGCCGGTCATAAACGCGCTGCAGGTCGTCGATGCGCGGGCAGACGCAGAAGACCTGGCCGCCACGGAACATCTCGCGCTTTATAGCCTCGCGCAGGACCACGCCATCCCAAGGGCCGACAAAGGTGCGCACCGCCAGCCTGTCGACCGGCGGCGTGGCTATCAGCGACATCTCGCGCACGCCCGACAGCGCCATCTGCAGCGTACGCGGGATCGGCGTCGCAGACAGCGTCAGCACATGGATATCGCCGCGAAGCTCTTTCAGCCGTTCCTTCTGCGAGACGCCGAAATGCTGTTCCTCGTCGACAATCAGCAGGCCGAGATTGTTGAATTCAATGGATTTCGCCAGAAGCGCGTGCGTGCCCACGGCAATCTGCACATCACCAGATGCGATGCCGGCACGGATTTCCTTTGCTGCCGCCGGCTGTGTCATGCGGGACAGCACGCCAATGGAGATCGGGAACCCGGCAAAGCGTTCTGCGAAGACACGGCCATGCTGGCGCGCCAGAAGCGTTGTCGGCGCAACGAGCGCCACCTGATAGCCGGACATGGCGGCGACAAAGGCGGCCCGCAGCGCCACCTCGGTCTTGCCGAAGCCAACATCGCCGCAGATCAGCCTGTCCGTCGCCCGGCCGGACGCCAGATCGCCGATAACATCCTCAATCGCGCCAAGCTGGTCCTCGGTCTCTGCAAAGCCGAACCGGTCGCAAAATTCGGCGAAACTTCCGGTCGGCGCATTCAACGGTTCCGCGCGTGCCGTCTGCCGATGTGCCGCGATCTTGATTAGCTGATCCGCCATATCGCGGACCCGGCCCTTGACCCGGGCCACTCGCGCCTCCCAGGCCGCACCGCCCAGCTTGTCGAGTTGTGCATCCGTGCCGGCACTGCCATAGCGCGACAGCATTTCGATGTTTTCGACCGGAAGATAGAGCTTGTCACCGCCGGAATAGACAAGTTGCAGGCAATCATGCGGCCCACCAGAGGAATTGATGATCATCAGCCCTTCATAACGGCCGATGCCATGTTCGGCATGAACAACAAGATCGCCTTCTTCAAGGGCGCTGACCTCGCGCAGGAAATCCTCGCCGCGCCCGCGGCGTGCCCGTGGGCGGGACAGGCGCTGACCAAAGATATCCGTCTCGGTGATGACCAGCAGGCCGTCCGTCTGGAAGCCGGTGTCCAGTAGCCATTCCATGATAAAGACACCGCCCGACTCAATCTGGTCAAGGCCGTTCACACGCGCAGCAGCGCCAGCGCCAAGATGCGGGTCGAGAAGTTCGGCGATGCGGACGGCAGCGCCCTCTCCGGCAACCGCGATCAGCACCGGCCTGTTTGCAGACTTGCGCTCGGCCGCGATAATGCCCGCAACCTCTTCGATCACACTGCTTCCCGATCCACCGGCACGGGTGATGACCTGACCAGTACGGCCGCCGGCATCACTTCCCTCGTCTCCCGGCGGTGCGGCAAAGGGCATCAACCGCACAGCATTCGCAAGAAGCGTCTCGGCTTCCGTTTGAGCCGGATACAGCCTGTCCGTTGCAAGCGGCCTGTAGGCCATGTCTGGATCATCGTCGCCCGGCTCCTGCCGCGCGCCGTGGAAATCATGAATTTGCGCAAACCGCGCGGCAATCGCAGCATCTGCCTCATGATCGAGAACAAGCTGCCAGTCCGCGCAATAGTCGGTCAGCAGGGCAAGCTCTTCATGGAACAGCGGCAACCAGTGCTCCATGCCGGGATGCATCCGTCCCGCCGTAACGGAATCATACAGCGCATCACGGCTGGCCATTGCCCCGAAGGCAGCACGGTAGCCGGTACGGAACCTTTCTATCGATGCCTCGTCCAGCTGGAATTCTGCGACCGGACGAAGCACCAGCCGGTCCTGCGGACCACCGCTGCGCTGGGTCGCCGCATCAAAATCGCGAATGGTCTCGAGCTCATCACCAAAGAAATCAAGCCGCACAGGCGCATCGCGTCCCGGCGGAAAAATATCAAGAATACCGCCGCGAAGGGCAAATTCGCCGGTCTCTCGAACCGTGTCGGTACGCAGATAGCGCTGCCCGACAAGAAAATCGCACAGCCTTGCCGGACCGGTGGCGTCACCGGGAACCAATATAAGCGAACGTTCGGAAAAATAGGATTGCGGCGGCACGCGCTGAAGCACCGCATTCACCGTGGTCAGCAGAACCGCGCCAGCATCGGCGCTGACACCACCTTCAGCAAGGCGCGCCAGCGTTTCGACGCGCTGGCCGACAAGCGCGCCTTGCGGCGACAGCCGGTCAAAGGGAAGGCAGTCCCAGGCCGGAAACAGATGCGTCTCGGCCGCAGGCGCCAAGCGCGTCAACCCGTCCCGCATCGCCATCATACGCGCGTCATCCCGCGCCACATAAACCAGGCGCGCACCACTGCCAAGCCAGCCTGACATAGCCAGCATGCTGACACCGTCAGGCACGCCCCAGACAGATTTCTCGAACTTTGTATATTTAATAAAATGTGACACTTGTCAGTCGTTTTTAAATTCTTTTATCAGATCAAGAACACGGTTTTCATGCACTTGTGGCGCGGGTTCACCAGCCACAACCCAGGCATAGATCCTGTCATCCCCGGCATCGAGAAGCGCTTCATACTGGCCAAGCTCATCGTCGGTCAGTCCGTGAAGATGAACCTTCGCGAACCTGCCCAGAAGAAGGTCCGTCTCCTTCATGCCGGTGTAGCTCGACTGATAGACCAGCCGACGCAGTCTTGTCTCTCTGGATTCGGCAGTTTGCTCGTTCATGAAAAACTGTTCCCGGGCGCTGTGCCGTTGCTGATGTGCGGCACAGGTCATTTGCTGCTGGATGTTGTGAGCCCGGCAATATGCGATGCGCGCGCCGTCAAAGCAAAACATTTGTTGGCAGCACGGACAACAGGTCGCGCTGATCCCTGGAACTTGAGTGCAGGGCCCGATCTCAGGGGCCGATCTCAGGATCCGATCTCAGGGCCCGATCTCAGGATCCGATTACATGCCGCAATGCCAGCGATCCCGATTTTGTCTTGTCGTCCTGTTTCGGGTAGTCTTGAGCACCCCTCGGACCGGACCATACAACGCATGCACCCCAGACGCCCAACCGAAATTTTTGGCCTGTTTGCCGCCACCACGGTGCTTCCCGGCGTGGGGCCTAAACTGGCGGCGGCGATCGAGAAACGCATAGGCGCCCATGTCATCGACCTGTTGCGCCATCTCCCCATTGGGCTGATCGACAGGCGCGCACGCCCGTCGCTGGCTGACGTAACGGACGGCAGCATTGCCACTTTCGAGGTTCTTGTCGTCAAACATGACAAGCCGCCACCCGGCACCCGCCGCCCGTGGCGCGTCATCACCGAGAACGAGACCGGCAGGCTGGAGATTATCTTCTTCCATGCACGCGACGACTATGTCAGCCGCATGCTGCCTGCAGGCGAGCGCCGCATTGTCAGCGGCCGTGTGGAAATCCGCCAGGGCAAGCCGCAGATGGCCCATCCGGACCACATCATCCGCCCCGAGGATCGCGGCGAGATGCCAGAACTGGACCCTGTATATCCGATGACGGCCGGATTGACGCCGAAGGCGCTGCGCCGCGCCATTGACGGCGCGCTGGACCGGCTGCCGGCCTTGCGCGAATGGATACCGCAAGACCTGATGCAATCGCGCGGCTGGCCGGATTTCACGACAGCCATGCACAAGGTGCATAACCCGCAGAATGCGGACGATCTGATGCCAGCAGCGTCAGCAGCAAGATGCCGCCTTGCCTTTGACGAGCTGCTGGCCAACCAGCTGGCGCTGGCTCTTGTCAGGCATAAGGCGGCGGATGATATGCCGGGCCGCGTTTTCGCCGGAACCGGCAGACTGACAGAAGCGCTGATGACCTCGCTTCCCTTTGCGCCAACCGGTGCACAGACCCGCGCGATCGCCGAAATCAGGGCCGACCAGCAGGCCCCGCGGCGTATGCTGCGCATGCTTCAGGGTGATGTCGGGTCTGGCAAGACGCTGGTGGCACTGGCGGCGATGCTGCATGCGGTGGAATCCGGAGTACAGGCCGCCCTTCTCGCCCCTACAGAAGTCCTCGCCCGCCAGCATCATGCCAGCATCAACGCCTTTTTAGCCCCTATGGGGATGGAAGCGCATCTGTTGCTTGGCCAGGGGCGCGGCAGCGGGCGCAAAGCTGTAATCGACGCGATCGGGGATGGCAGCGCGAAAATCGTCATCGGCACCCACGCCCTGATATCCGAAGGCGTGACCTACAGGGATCTCGGCCTCGCCGTGGTCGACGAACAGCACCGGTTCGGCGTGCGCCAGCGGGTGTTGTTGGGCCAGAAGGGTGAAGGCGTCGATGTCATTGTGATGACGGCCACCCCCATCCCCCGGTCACTGGCGATGACCGCCTATGGCGACCTTGACCATTCACGTCTCGACGAAAAACCGGCAGGACGTCTTC
>JAKMFG010000096.1 GCA_022425565.1 Alphaproteobacteria bacterium | reverse complement strand
CGACCTTGACCAGCGGGCGCTGGTTCACCGTGGTGTTCTGGTTCGAGCGCTGGAATTTCAGCAGCGAGTAGATATCGACAGGCGATACGTCGTCGGCGCTCTCCTCGGAGGCGCGGACAACGATCCTTGTGGCATCGACCTGGTCGATCACACCGGCCCGGCGGGCGACAATGGTCACACCCGAATCCCGGGCAACGCGACTTTCCATGCCGGTACCGACGATCGGCGCCTCGGCACGGACAAGCGGCACCGCCTGGCGCTGCATGTTCGAACCCATAAGTGCCCGGTTGGCGTCGTCATTCTCCAGGAACGGGATCAACGCGGCGGCGACCGATACCAGCTGCTTTGGCGAGACGTCCATCAGCTCGATGTCGGTCGGACGGGCGAGGCCGATCTCGCCTGCACGGCGGATCGGGATCAGCTCGCCGACAAAGGCGCCCTTGGCGTCGAGTTCGGCGTTCGCCTGAGCAATGGTGTAACGCCCCTCTTCCATCGCCGAAATGTAACGCACCTCGTCGGTGACCTTGCCGTCGACAACCTTGCGGTACGGGGTTTCGATGAAGCCGTAGCGGTTGATTTTGGCAAAAGTGGCCAGCGAGTTGATCAGGCCGATATTCGGGCCTTCAGGGGTTTCAATCGGGCAGATCCGGCCGTAATGGGTCGGGTGCACGTCGCGCACCTCGAAGCCGGCGCGCTCGCGCGTCAGGCCGCCTGGCCCAAGCGCGGATACGCGGCGCTTGTGGGTGATCTCGGACAGCGGATTGGTCTGGTCCATAAACTGCGACAGCTGCGACGAGCCAAAGAACTCACGCACCGCAGCAGCAGCCGGCTTGGCGTTGATCAGATCCGCCGGCATGACGGTGTCGATCTCGACCGAACCCATACGCTCGCGGATGGCACGCTCCATGCGCAGCAGGCCAACGCGATACTGGTTTTCCATCAGCTCGCCAACCGAGCGGACACGGCGGTTGCCGAGGTGGTCGATATCGTCAACCTCGCCGCGGCCATCCTTCAGGCCAGTCAGCACGCGCAGGATCGCGAGGATGTCTTCCTTACGCAGAACGCGCAGGCTGTCCTCAGTCTCGAGCTCAAGGCGCGAGTTCATTTTCACCCGGCCGACAGACGACAGGTCGTAACGGTCGGTGTTGAAGAACAGGCTCTCGAACAGCGCATGCGCGCTTTCAAGTGTCGGCGGCTCGCCGGGGCGCATCACGCGATAGATGTCGACGAGCGCTTCTTCACGGCTGTTGTTCCGGTCTGCGGCGAGCGTGTTGCGCAGATGCGGGCCGTAATTGACATTGTCGATGAACAGCACGCTGATTTCGGCAGCACCCTCGTCAACGAGACGCTTCAGCAGCTCCTCGGTAATCTCGTCACCAGCCTCGGCGAAGACCTCACCAGTCTGCATGTCAACGCAGTCATCAGCCAGATAGCGGCCGACCAGGTCCTCATCAGGGGTGAACACACGCTCGATACCGGCATCAGCCAGCTTGCGAAGCGAACGCGGGGTCATCTTCGTACCGGCCGAGGCGACAACCTCGCGCGACTTGGCATCGATCAGGTCGCGGATGAGCTTGCTACCCTTCAGGGCGTCGGCGTCAAAGCCATAGGACCAGCCGTCACCCTCGCGGGTGTAGCTGACGGACCGATAGAATTCCTTGAGAATCTCGTCACGCGCCATACCAATGATGCGCGCCGGATCCAGATCCTCGCCGCTTTCGGCACAGCCGGCTGTGTAGGCAACAGAATCATCATTCGGCAGCGCCATCAGGAAGGTGGTGACAGGCAGCTTGCGCTTGCGGTCGATACGCACATTGAGGATGTCCTTGGCGTCGAACTCGAAATCGAGCCAGGAACCGCGATAAGGAATGACACGGGCGGCGAACAGCAGCTTGCCGGACGCGTGGGTCTTGCCGCGGTCATGATCGAAGAACACGCCGGGCGAACGGTGCATCTGCGAGACAATCACGCGCTCTGTACCGTTCACGATGAAGGTACCGTTCGAGGTCATCAGGGGCATGTCGCCCATATAGACGTCCTGCTCCTTGATGTCGCGGATCGAACGGGCACCGGTGACCTCATCCTCTTCCCAAACCTCGAGGCGCAGTGTCACTTTCAACGACGACGCATAGGTCAGGCCGCGCTGCTGGCACTCTTCGACATCATATTTCGGCGTCTCGAGATCGTAGGAGACAAATTCCAGCTTCGCCCGACCGGCGAAATCCTCGATCGGGAAGATCGAGTTGAAGGTCTCCTGCAGGCCGCTCTCTTCGCGATCCGCCCTGGAGATGCCCATCTGCAGAAATGTGTCGTAGCTCGAGCGCTGCACATCGATCAGGTTCGGCATGGGCGTAACTTCCGCCAGCTGGCTGAAGCTGCGGCGGACACGCCGGCGACTGTCGAGTGTGCTTACATGCGATGCCATATGAGTTACCTCGTCAAATTTCCGTTTGATAACAGGTCATTACACAATGATCTGTCTGGTATTCGAACCACCTGCCAGCAGGCTGGAAGGGCGGCCCTGGTAAAACGGCCTTGCACCGGGCGGAAAATCCACCCGGTGCAAGACTTGTTCGGTCGGCAATCGTGAAGATGCCACGGCGTCGGGTTTACTTGACCTCGACGGTCGCGCCAGCTTCCTCGAGCTTGCCTTTGATTTCGTCGGCCTCTTCCTTCGACACGCCTTCCTTGACGGGCTTCGGCGCACCTTCAACGAGGTCCTTGGCTTCCTTCAGACCGAGCGAGGTGATCGCACGAACTTCCTTGATCACGTTGATCTTGGAAGCGCCGGCCGAGGTCAGGATCACGTCAAATTCAGTCTTCTCTTCAGCAGCGCCGCCGGCGTCACCGCCACCAGCAGGCATGGCCATGGCGACCGGAGCAGCGGCAGCGGATACGCCCCACTTGTCTTCCAGCAGCGTTGCCAGCTCGGCCGCTTCGAGAACGGTCAGGTTGGAAAGGTCTTCTGCGATTTTTTCGATATCAGCCATGATTTACTCCATTAGGCTTGAACGTCTGATCGGGGCGATTAGCCCTGCTGCAATTGGTCTGCACGTGCCTGAATCACGCGTGCCACCTTGCCGGCCGGAGCCTGGGCAACACGTGCGAGTTTGGCTGCCGGGGCTTGAACAAGCCCGACAAGCCGGCCACGCAGTTCGTCAAGGGACGGCAGTTTGGCCAGAGCCTCGACGCCAGCCTTGTCCAGGATTTTCCCGTCCATGCTGCCGCCGACGATGGTCAGCTTGTCGTTGGTCTTGGCGAAATCCACCAGGGCCTTGGCGGCCGATACCGGGTCTGCCGACGTGCCAATGGCAGTCGGTCCGGCAAACATGCTCTCCAGGTCCTCATAGGCCGTGCCTTTGAGTGCCAGCTTGGCAATCCGATTTTTGGTTACCTTGAAGCCAGCTCCAGCTTCCCGCATTTTCACACGCAGGTCGCTGCTCTCTGCAACGGTCATCCCTACCTGATGCGCCACCACGACAGTGGCAGACGCGTTCAGAGTGGTCTGCAGCGTTTCGATCAGTTCGGCTTTTTCTTGTCTGTTCACCGATCGTCTCCGCTCTTTGGGGTGGCGAAACATTCACCATCCCCGGTTGCAATATGAACCGGCCTCATGACCGGTCCGCTGGCCTGCCCATCAAGAAGTTCAAGCAGAAACCTGCTCTTGCTCCCGTCTATTGCAGGGTATTAAGCCGCCGCCACCGGCAAGGCCGGCATTGGCAGCACCTGCAGTCTTGGACAGGTGCGGGGCGTGATTTGCACCACACCCCTGTTCACCGGCACCGAGGTGCCGGAGAATTCGGTTCACATCGCCAGTCAGGCGACGTCTTCGACCGCGACGCCGACGCCCATGGTGGAGGTCAGCGTGATCTTGCGGATATAGGTGCCCTTGGCGCCCGACGGACGTGCCTTGCGGACAGCCTCGATAAAGGCCGAAGCGTTCTCGAGGATTTTCGCCTCGTCGAAGCTTGCCTTGCCGACGCCGGCATGGACGACCCCAGCCTTCTCGGCGCGGTACTGCACCTCACCGGCCTTGGCGGCCTTGACCGCAGCGCCGACATCCGGCGTGACCGTGCCAAGCTTCGGGTTCGGCATCAGGCCACGCGGGCCCAGCACCTTACCAAGACGGCCGACAACACCCATCATGTCAGGGGTCGCAATCACACGGTCAAAATTGGATTCGCCGTTCTGCATCGCCTCGGCCAGTTCCTCGGCACCAATCAGGTCGGCGCCGGCTTCCTTGGCTTCGTCGGCCTTGGCATCACGTGCGAACACGGCGACGCGCATGGTCTTGCCGGTGCCGTTTGGCATGGCAATTACACCACGGACCATCTGGTCGGCGTGGCGCGGGTCAACACCAAGGTTCATCGCGACTTCAATGGTCTCGTCGAACTTCGAGGCGGCGGCGTTCGCTTTCACCAGGGCAACTGCCTCGGCCAGCGGGTAGGCACGCTCACGATCGACACTGGCCAGTGCGGCCTGCTTGCGCTTGCTCTGCTTCGCCATTGTCTAGCCCTCCACTACATCAAGGCCCATCGCACGGGCGGACCCGCGGACCATGGCCATTGCGCCGTCAACATCAACGGCATTCATATCACCCATCTTCTGCTCGGCAATCTCGCGCACCTGCGCCTCGGTCACCTTGCCGGCAACCGTACGGCCCGGCTCCTGCCCGCCCTTGTTCAGGCCGGCGGCCTTCTTCAGGAAGAAGCTGACCGGTGCGGTCTTGGTGGTGAAGGTGAACGACTTGTCCTGGTAGACGGTGATCACCACCGGAATCGGCATGTTCTTTTCGAGCGAGTCGGTCGCCGCGTTGAACGCCTTGCAGAATTCCATGATATTCACACCGCGCTGGCCCAGTGCCGGACCGACGGGTGGCGACGGGTTTGCCCCGCCGGCAGGAATGTTCAGCTTGATGTAGCCTTCGATTTTCTTTGCCATCTGGTGTTGTCCTTACCCCCGGTGGTCCGTCTCTCGAACGGTTGCCACCGCATTACTAGATTTTCTCGACCTGGCTGTATTCCAGCTCGACAGGAGTCGATCGGCCGAAAATCGACACGGTCACCTTCAGGCGCGCCTTGTCGTCGTCGGCTTCCTCGACATAACCGTTGAACGATGCAAACGGCCCATCTGAAACGCGTACATGCTCGCCGATGTCAAAGGTGACAGTGGCGCGCGGACGCTCTACGCCCTCGCTCATCTGGTGGATCAGGCGCTCGGCCTCGGCATTCGTGATCGGCACGGGCTTGCCCTTGCCGCCCAGGAAACCGGTGACACGCGGCTGGCTTGTCACCAACTGCCATGCCTCGTCGGTCAGTTCCATCTTCACCAGAATATAGCCAGGGAAAAACTTGCGTTCACTTTCTACACGGACACCGCGGCGCACTTCGACGACATCCTCGGTCGGGACCATGACCTCTTCGATCTGGTGATCGAGGCCATTGCTCTCCGCCTGCTCGGTGATGAGCTGCGCAACCTTTTTCTCCGAACCGGAGAAAACATGCAGAACATACCAACGCTTAGCCATGACCAACGCTTTCCGTCTCGATCAAGTTCACACAACCGGCTCGGCGTTAGCCGCCGAAACCCAGTACAAACTGAACGACGTTCGAGAGCACCAAATCCACAAGAAGGAAGAAAATCGCAGCAATTGTCGCCATCACAAAGACAGTGATGGTGGCGGTCCCGGTTTCGCGACGTGAAGCCCAGGAAATACGGTTGATTTCCTGGCGGACCTGCCTGACGAATTGTGCTGGCGATGTCTTTGCCATGGTGGATCGATGCCGATACAAGTTTCCAAAATCGCCAGCGACGCCAAGGCGAGACGCAAAATCGGACACGTCGCGCGGTTCGTTCCCCACGATGTGCCGGTTCAGGTTGTCAAGTGACTTGTGTCGCTACCGTGGAGGGTGTCTAGCAAAACGGACCCACCATGGCAATAGGGTATTGGCCGGCTTTGACCGAAATTTCCACCTGCAGTCCGGCCTGCTCTTCGACCAGCAAATTCAGGGACGTTGAACGCAGCCTGTATCAGGCCGCTGCCCGACGGCGCATTGCTTCGAGGCTGCACATCAGCCCAACCGCGGTCATCACCCAGCATATGCCGATGGCGAGCCGGAAATCGGCATCACCACCAAGCCAGATCACCAGGCTGCCAAGACCGGCACTGCATGCCATCTGCAGGGCGCCGCACAGTCCGGTAGCCGCGCCGCTATGCGGCCCGGCGGCGCGGATCGCCCCGACCAGCGAATTGGCGACGATCAGTCCGTTTGCCACGCCATAACAGAACAGAAGGGCCGAAATGGCCGGTTCTGTGGCAATGCCGCCAAGCGCCAGAACCAGAAGAACCGACACGGTCGCCACGCTGAAGACACTGCCGATAAGGGCGGCGCGATCCAGCCCCAGCCTGGGCCCGAAGCTGCGGCTGAGGCTGTTCCCGCACATATAGCCAAGCGGCGTTGCACTGAAATAAAGGCCGAATTCGAAGGCGCTCGATCCCAGCCGCTTGAACTCGTAGGGCAGGAATCCGCCCATCGCGAAAAACACCGCCGTCACCGTGGCCGCCATCATGGCATTTGTGATGAATAGCGGCGTCGCCAGCAGCTGCCCGTAGACGAAGATGATGCGGGATGCCGGCACCGGCTTGATAGACGGGTCGCGGCTTTCAGCCAGAAGAAGGGACGCGCCAGTGAACACGATCGCCGCCGTGACCACCATCAAACCCACCGAACCCCGCCACCCGACGAGGTCGGCCAGCATGCCGCCGAAGGCAAAGCCGAGCAGCGGCACAATGGACTGGAACATGGTGATGGTCGACATCTGGCGGCCAGCCTCGGCGCGCTGGAAACTGTCACTGATGATCACGCGCCCCATCGCCATGCATGTGGCAGCTCCAAGCCCCTGAAATATCCGCATGGCAATCAGCATTTCGATGCTGGTGGAAAACAGGGCGCCGAGGCCACTCAGAACGAACAGCAGTGATCCATAGACAAGAACCGGACGGCGTCCGATGCGGTCCGAAAGAGACCCGGCAATCAGCTGACCGACGCCAAGCATGATCAGAAAGGCGCTCAGAACGAGCTGCGCCTCGTCGGACGTCACCATCAGATCGTCACGCATCTGCGGGATCGCGGGCGAAAGCACCGAGATACCCACATTGGCCGCTGAAACCGCCATGGCGAGAACCCAGATCGGCGGCGCCAGTGATGTCTTCGCACCCTCCACCGTCATGACCCGCCCGCCGGCTTGTAAGGGGCAAGCGCGCCTTTTCCGGGGAAAGCGGGAAGCGCCGACATGACAATCTGCCTCAGCCCCCGCCACCAGGTGCCGAGGCTGGTGACCAGAAGTCCGATAATCAGCGCGTTGACGAAGAAGGCGTTGTCTCCAAAGGCATCTGTATAGAAGCCAAGGACGGCCCCGATATAGACAAGTCCGGCTGTCATGAAGGACCGGCGGTCGATGACGAGTGACAGGAACGCGGTGAGAACCAGCATCAGCACCGTCAGGACATGGCCGGCCACACCACCGACATTGAACAGGGTAAGCGTCACCGTGTTGACAATGGCGGGGCCGGCCTGAATGTGAAGCCAGAATGCCGTTTTCGAGGCCCCACCCGAACGCAGAGGGTCCCGCAGGTCGAAATACAGCGCCGCTGCCAGTGCGATGAAGCCAAAACCGAGCACACCAAAGGCCGGCATCGCATTCTCGCGAAGATCGAAGAAGTCATCGCTCAGCAAATCCACGCCGCCGCCGAAGACCAGCTCGACACCGGAAAGGATCGCCACCAGCAGGCTCGCCCCGGCCAGAAACATCGTGAATGGCAGGCGATAGCCACGATAGCACAGCAACAGCAGGCCAAAGGTCGCAAGGCTTGCCAGCAGCGTTTCCGCCGGCGTCGACTCGCCAAGCAGATCCGCCCCTTCGACAAAGGCCGCAAACAACCAGACAAACGCCGCGACAATGCCGAGAAGCGACACGATGCTGGGCAGGGTCATCCGCCGGTGACGCGCGTAATAATGTCCAAGCCCGCAGCTCATCACCAGCAGCACAAAGGGCGACAGGCCCTGAACAACCATGGTCTCGATCAACCCGCCGACACCGGCAAGAAGGATCACAAGGCCGAGCGCAATGAAAATCTCGGCGAATCCCTGGAAAATTTCAAAGGGCTCGTCATCTGCTGCTGCGGCTTTGTCTTCGGGCAGGCGACCCGTGCCATCCTGTGCGGCAAGCTCAAGAATGCCCTTGCGCTGGTCGGAAGTGATAACGCCGGTCGCCACCGCCTCGTCGAGATGTTCTGAAGACAGGCGGCTCATGCGCGCGGCCCGCTCGAGGCGCAGGCCAGCTTGGCTTTCGCCAGCGTCGTCGCAATCTGTCTGCAGGTGGCTGGCGAGTGACTATGCATGTCATGTGTCATATCCCACGGGCCGGGTCTGGGCAAGCAGGCCGTGACGCAATCACGGGACGTTATCCCCGGCGCCCATATTCGGCGTGACAATATCGTCAGGCAGGCACACCATCTGTCGCATGATTCGCCGTGACGAAAATCTGAGAGGCGCCACCCTGATGGCGCTGAGCATTCTGGCCTTCGTTCTGAATGACGGGCTGATGAAAGCCGTCTTCGACAGCATGTCGATCTATCAGGCTATCTTCCTTCGCGGACTGATCACCGTGCCGCTGATCGCCCTGCTGGCATGGCACCAGGGCGCGCTGATTGTCAGCATCGCCCCGCGTGACCGGTTGCTTGTGACGCTGCGGGTGGCGGCCGAGGTCGGTGCCACCGTCGGCTTCCTGACGGCGCTGAAACACATGCCTCTCACCAATGTCACGGCGATCCTGCAGGTGCTGCCGCTGACAGTGACAATGGCTGCTGCGCTGTTTCTGGGCGAGCAGGTCGGATGGCGTCGCTGGCTGGCAATCACCGTCGGCCTTGCCGGCGTCACGATCGTCATCCGTCCGGGCATGGAAGGCTTCTCGATCTATTCAATCTGGGCGCTTGCCGCGGTGGGATGCATAACCCTGCGCGAAATCACCACCCGCAAGCTGTCTGCCGACCTGCCGTCGCTTCCCGTGGCGCTGGCGACGGCGATTGCCATCGGCGGCCTTGGCGCGGTAATGCTGCCTGCCGTGGAATGGGCCCCTGTTTCTGTTGACAGCTGGATGCTTCTTGGCGCGACATCTGTGGCCATCATTGGTGGATATCTGTTCAGCGTGATGACCGTGAGGACCGGCGACATCGGCTTTGTCGCGCCCTTCCGCTACACCGCCATGGTCTGGGCGTTGATTCTCGGCCTGCTGATGTTCGGCGAGATACCCGATATCCCAACGATCTTCGGCACGGCGATTATCATTCTCACCGGCCTCTATTCGCTGCATCGTGAACAGTCGCTCAGGCGGTCAGCTCGAGAACCGGCGCACCAAGTAGGTCCAGATCGGGATTGACGCCGATCCCGGGGGCCGTTGACGGGGTGATATAGCCACCTTCGCGGGTCGGTGCTGACGGATCGAGGCGCGGCTCGACATATCCCGACAGGTCGCAGACATTCATGATCCCGGACGATGGCGTCGCTGCCGCAAGGTGCAGTGCGGCACTGGTGGTGATGTCCGACCCCCAGCTATCCTCGATACACATCTTCACGCCGAGGTCGAGGCACAGGTCGCGGGCCCGCCGCATGGTGCTGAGACCCCCGAACTTGGACAGTTTCAATGCCACCGCGTCCATGCAGCCAAGCTGCCAGCCCCTGATCAGCGAGGCGGTGTCATGCCCGTTCTCGTCGATCTTCATAGCAAGGCCGGTGGCATCGCGGACGGCGGCGCATTCCTCGAGGGTCGCACAGGGCTGTTCCAGCATGATGTCGAGATCGGCAACGGCGCGGCCAACCCGCGTTGCATCCAGCCGCGATGCCCCGCAATTCCAGTCGCCATAGACCAGCGTTCCGGCCGGCACCGCCTCGCGCACCCTGCGCAGCCTTGCGATGTCGGCCTCATTGTTACGGTCGGCCCCAAGCTTGACCTGAATCTGGGTGATACCGCGGCCGGTCTCCTCGGCGGCGATACGCGCCATTTCGTCCGGCGCGAGACAGGAAATCGAATGATAGAGCGGCAACCGCTTTGACTGCAGCCCTCCAAGAAACGCATGAAGCGGCAGGCCGGCGGCGCGGGCCGTCAGGTCCCACAGCGCGAGATCAAGTGGCGATTTCGCATAGTCATGCCCCTGCAGATACATGTCGGCGGCCCGGATCATCCCTTCGACGCCAAGGGCCAGCCCGTCGCGCGCGAAGATTACCGGCGCGAGCTCGGCCAACGCCGGAGCCACACCATCGGCATAGGCCGGCAGGTAATGCGGGATCGGGCAGACCTCGCCCCAGCCGGTCAGTCCGGCATCGCTTTCCAGGCGCAGAATGCAGCTGGTGACGGTGTCGCAGATCTTCCCGTCCGACATTTTGTAGGCGATGTGGCTTGTCAGTGGCAGGTGCCAAAGGGTCAGGCTGGTGATGTTCATGATGGCATGCCCAATATGCAGTGTCTCGCCGAACGCTAGCGCCAGTAAAACAAGGTCGCAAGCATCAAAAATCCGTCGCGCCACTGCGGCTTTGCAGCTAGGCTTTTCCCGTTGTTGAAAGGGATAAAACATCATGAGCCAAAGCGTATTGATTGTCGGTGCCGGATCCGGGCTCAGCGCCTCGCTTGCCCGCCAGTGCCATGCCGCCGGCATGCAGGTGGCTCTCGCCGCGCGTGACGGCGAAAAGGCCCGTGCCGTGGCCAAGGAAACAGGCGCAAGCCTGCATCAGTGCGACGCCTCTTCGATCGCGGATGTGGCGTTACTGTTCACTGCGCTGGACGAAAGCATCGGCACGCCGGACCTTGTCGTCTACAACCCCTCGGCGCGGCTTCGTGGGCCGATCACCGAACTCGACCCCGAGACCACCCGCGCCGCCATCGAGACCACCTGCTTTGGTGCCTTCCTTGTCGCACAGCAGGCGGCAAGGCGAATGCTGCAGCGCGGATCAGGAACCATCCTGTTCACCGGCGCATCGGCCGGGGTCAAGGGATTCGCCAATTCATCGGTCTTCGCCATGGGTAAATTCGGGCTGCGCGGCCTTGCCCAGTCGCTGGCGCGCGAGCTTCACCCGCAGAACATTCATATCGGCCATTTCGTGATCGATGGCGGTATCGCGTCACAACGGGCGGACCGGCAGGATGATGGCAGCGACCGAATGCTCGATCCGGAAGCCATCGCCGAATCCTATCTGCAGTTCCACAACCAGCACCGCAGCGCCTGGGCATGGGAGGTCGAGCTCCGCCCGTGGGTGGAGACGTTCTAGCCGAACAGATCATCAGACAGAGGCAGGCACCAGACCAGAAGCTAGCCCGGAACAGGGGCTGGGAGAGACTAAGATGCGATATGATTATCTCGTGATTGGCAGCGGCTCGTCTGGCGGCATGGTGGCGGCGCGGCTCAGCGAAGATCCCTCGATCTCGGTCCTGTTGCTGGAAGCCGGCGGCCGCGAGGGGCACTGGACCATCCGCATGCCGGCCGCGACCCGCAACAATTTCCTTGGCGGGCCACGCAACTGGTGCTTTTCGACGGAACCCGAACCATGGATGGACAACCGCAGGATCTTCCAGCCGCGCGGCAAGGTCATCGGTGGGTCGTCATCGCTGAACGGCATGGTGTTTGTCCGCGGCCACCGCGAGGATTTCAACCGGTGGGAGGCCGGCGGCGCCGAGGGCTGGAGCTATGCGGATGTGCTGCCCCATTTCCGGTCGATGGAGACCTGCCTGCGTGGCGGCGATGCCTATCGCGGCGATGCCGGCCCGATCTCGGTCAGCAGAATGTCCGACCTGCACCCTATGGAACAGGCCTTTCTTGAGGCTGTCGACCAGGCAGGCTATGGCACGGCGCAGGACTATAACGGGGCCGACCAGGATGGCGGCACCGCATTCGACGTCAACATCGCCAATGGTGAGCGGTCTGCCACGGCGGCCCTGATCGGCCGCATCCGGAAGCGGCCGAACCTGACGGTGCTGACAGGCGCGCATGTCACCCGCCTGCTGATGGAGGGCGGCCGGGTCAACGGTGCCGCCTTCATCAGAAACGGCAGCGAACAGGAAGCCCATTGCGATGCCGAACTGATCCTGTCGGCGGGCACGGTGCAGTCGCCGCAAATCCTGATGCTGTCGGGAATCGGTCCGGCAGAACAGCTGCAATCGCACGGCATCAGCGTCCGCCATGACCTTCCCGGTGTCGGCGAGAATCTTCACGACCATCTGGAAGTTCATATCAAGCACCGCTCGGCAGCCGGCACATCGCGGAACAGACTGCTGAAACCTTACCGTATGGCTGCCATCGGCCTGCAATGGTTCCTGTCACGGACCGGCCCCGCCGCGACGACGCCAAGTCGGGTCGGCGCCTTTCTTCGCACCGCAAAGGACGTCTCATATCCGGACATCCAGTATCATTTCTGGCCCTATTATCTCGACGGCTGGTCGCCGCCACCCGACAAG
>JAKMFG010000090.1 GCA_022425565.1 Alphaproteobacteria bacterium | reverse complement strand
CCTTATAGCCGACGCCAAGCGCAGCATAGGGGCCAAGTTCCCAGTTGCCGATGTGCGCGCCGATCAGGAAGGCACCGTTTTCCAGCCCTTTGAGGTTCGACTGGCCCTCGAAGGTGATCCGGCCAAGCCCGACCATCCGGTGAACATGTGGAAACTCGCCGATCACCCGTCCGAAATTGCGCCACATGCCGGACAGAACGCGGCGTTGCTCGGCGGCATCCAGCTCGGGCATGGCAAGGTTCAGGTTGCGGCGCGCGCGGCCGTGCCACGGTGTCAACGGTCCGACCAGAGCAAACAGCATGCCCATCACCGCGCTGGCGACGGGAAGCGGCAGCAGCCTTGCGATGCCGTAAAGCGTGAGGACCAGTCCCGCCTCAAGCGGCCAGATGAACAGTCGACGCGCGCCGCGAAGCAGGATTTTGCTGATTGGGTCAGCCATTATGTGCCTCGCGGGTGATAGCCTCTTCGACTAGATCGACAAGGGCCGTATCGGCATCGATCTCCATTGAAACAGGCAACATCGCCACGCGCGATCGCCAGTCCGGGGGAAGCCTCATCCAGTCCTTCTTGGTGGTGATCATCTCGGCGCCGTAACGCTGCGCATCCTCCTGAATCTGGGCAAGGTCATGCTGTGAATAGGGATGGTGATCGGCAAAGGACAGCCGCTTTGCAATTTTTCCGCCGGCAGCTTCGAGACTCTTGAAGAAACGCGATGGTCGGCCGATTCCAGCAAAGGCCAGCAACGGCGCACCGTCCAGTGCCTCGATCACGCTGGTGTCGGGCTGCAGTTCGGCCGAAAAGACAGGCAATGAGCCTGGCAGCCTTGCGCTGAGCCCGGTCTCGTCAGCACCATTGATGATGGCGAGGTCCAGCCGCGCCAGACCCTCTGCCAGCGGTGTGCGGAGCGGCCCAGCCGGGATCAGCCAGCCATTACCGATGCCGAAGCCCCCGTCGAAGACCCCGATGGTCATGCTGTGCGCCAGAGAGGGGTTCTGCATGCCGTCATCCATCAGGATCACGTCATGCGTGCCACCTTCGGCAATGATGCGCGCGCCCCGCGCCCGGTCACGCGAGACAAGAACATCGCGACCGTCCGCCAGCATCAGCGGCTCGTCCCCGCAGGTTGCGGCGTCATGGATGGTTGGATCAACCCAGATCGGCCCAGTGGCGCTGCCGCCATGGCCGCGCGAGAGAAGGGCAGGTGCCCGGCCGCGCGCCACCAGCTGGTCAAACAGCCAGGCGACAAACGGGGTCTTGCCGGCGCCGCCGGCTGTCAGATTTCCAACACAGATCACCGGCACCGGCGCGAGATAGGGCGCTGCAAGCGCCCTGCGAAGTCTGGTGCCAGCCCACCAGACAGGTGCCAAAGGCAGAAGCGCGGCGGCGGCAAGGCTGCGATGGCTCCAGTGTTCGGGGGTTTTCATCATGGCAGTGCGGCCTGACCCTTCATGTCCCGCTGGCGAGCAGCTTGAGGCACAATCCTGCCGCGTTTGCCGGCCGCTTACCAGCCTTGGCCGCATGTGCCTTTCCGGCTTTGGCGATAGAAGCCAGCTTTTCGCTGTCACCACAGATCGACCGTGCCGCATCGGCGATTTCGGCCGCATCAGTGACAAGGGTGACGACACCGGCCGCCTCCAGCGCACAGAATTCAGCGCTGTTCTTGAACAGGTGTGGTCCGGTCAGCACAGCAAGGCCATGCGCGGCTGGCTCCACCGGGTTGTGGCCGCCAAGCGGCATCAGCGAACCACCAAGGAAGGTGATATCAGCAGCGCTGAACAGGCTTTCCATCTCGCCAAGCGTGTCGGCGATGTAGAGATTGTCATCTGCTGTCGGCTCGGCGCCGGCAGACCGCCGTCCGCCGGGCATGCCTGCTGCCTCGCACAGCGCCGCAACGTCACCGCCCCGGTCAGGGTGGCGCGGGGCGATCACGGTTAGCCAGTCCCCGCCAAGCATGCTGGCGGCCTTGATGGCGGTCTCCTCTTCACCTGCGTGTGTCGAGGCGGCGAGGAAAATCCGTCTCTTGCCGGCGGCGCGGCGCAGCATTGTGACAAATGCCTTGTCGGGTTTTGCCGCGGCGGCAGGCAGCTTCAATGAACCGCTCACCTGAACAGCTTCCGGTGCTGCGCCAAGCGAGACAAAGCGCTGGGCCTGCGCCTCGTCCACCGCCAGAACAAGCTGAGCTGCACCGAACACGGCCTTCGACTGTGCACTGCTTTTCTTCCAGCGGCTTGCTGCCCGGTCGGACAGCTGCGCTGACACAAAGGCCACCGGCACGCCGTTCGCCGCGGTCGCCGTGATCAGCTTTGGCCAGAAATCGGATTCAAGGAACATGCCGATTCGTGGTCGGATCCGGTGCAGGAAGGCGGCCACCATGTCCGGATGGTCAAGCGGCTGGTAGAGATGGGTTACCCCGAGTGATGCGGGAAGCGCGGCAACGCGCGCCGCTGCCGTCACTGTATTCGTCGTCATCAGGATCGGCGCGGTTTCACCTGTCTTGCGGATGGCCTCTGCCAGTGCGATGCCGGCGACGGTTTCGCCAACGCTGACTGCATGAATCCACAGAGGGGCATCCGGCAGGTCGGTGCGGTGGTCATAGCGGCCAAAGCGCTCGGCGAGCCGGCTGGCATCTTCCTTGCCCGATCGGGCGCGCCGCGCCAGAATCACTGGCAGTAACGGGCGGGCAAGACGCCAAATTATGTCGTAGCCACGCATCATTCGCCGTCCCGGCAGAGCGCGTCTGCCTTGTCAGATACGGCATTCATGGCTTCATCAAGGATGGCGCGGTGGGCTTCCAATGTGTCGCGGCCCCCGGAGACCGGCGGCGGTATCATCTCGCCAACCACGAACAGGCCGCGTGAAAAGGGCTTCGGGATCATCATGCCGTCCCAGCCAGGGACGCGCCAGAACCGGTTTGCCGACCAGGCCACCGGAAGGATTGGCTTGCCGGCAAGGTGCGATAGCGCCGCCGGCCCCATCGCCGCCACCCTTGCCGGGCCACGCGGCCCGTCAGGTGTCACAGCTGCGACGCGTCCGGAATCGAGAATCCGCTTCATCCCGCGAAGGCCGGACAGGGCATTGCGGTTGGAGCTGCCCCAGACCGTGCGAACACCAAGATGGTTGACGGTATGCGCCAGCATGCGGCCGTCGGGATGCGGTGATTGCAGCGCCGTCATCGCGTGGCGTCGCGGCCAAAGCCATGGCATCGACAGGATTCTCTCGTGCCAGAAGACAAGGACAAACCCGTCATGCGAAGCCAGCATGTCGCGAAAGCGTGTTGCCTCATGCGTGCGCCAGCGTACTGACAGCATTAGCATCATCACGATGAAAGCGACGATCCAGCTCAGGCAGAACAGTCCGATCTTGGTTCGTATCAATCGCTTTAGCATGGTACGCCGGTGTTGCGGGAACCGTGGATCCCGACATGTTGATGATCTGGGCCGTCGCGGCGGGCTGATTACGGTTTCCCTCGGCCGGTCATGAAGGTATAACCGCCAAGCCTGTGATCGTCCAGACAACCAACCGTTTGTGGCAACCGTTTGTGGCGCGGCATTCCGACCAAGGCGTTGTGTCCATGTCCTCCTTTTCAAGCCTTTCACCCGACCCGAACGCAGCCCGAAAGCGGCTACTGGTCGTGCAGCCGCTTGTCGGGATTGGTGACATGGTCTGGCACAAGCCGTGGATCGACCATCTGGCAGGCAGCTTCGATATCATTCTGGCGGCAAAGCCGACGGCCCATGCGACAACGCTTTTTCACGGCACCAACGGCATTGTCGACTGGCTGGACATCGACAGGTCGATGCGCGGCCGTAAGGGCCGCCATGACGGACTGGCCGGATTGTTCAGGCTTGCCGCTGATTTTCGCCGTGCAGGCGCTGACGCCATACTGGTTCTGCATCACAGCGCTACCTACACGCTTGCGGCACGACTTGCCGGCATCCCGTTGCGGTGGGGCTATGGTATCGGCAGCAGTCGCAGATGGCTGAACCGGGGAGATTTCCTCGGGCGTGATGCGCGCCGTGAGCGGCCATACCGCAAGCTCGGCAGATATGCGCATGCCAATGGCTTTGGCCTGAACCGGCCTGTCTGGCGGATGTCGGCGAATAGAGATGCGGTGCTGGCAGTGCAGGACTTCTGTGACGCTCACAACATTGATCCTGATCCAACCAATGGTCCGAATGGCCGTAATCTTGTGGTTTTTGGCGTTGGGGCGATGGATGTGGAACGGCAATGGCCGGCATTACATTTTGCAAGGCTTGCTGCTGCCATCAGGGCAGAATGGCCCGACATGAATATTGTTCTGACGGGAGCCCCGTCTGAGGCATCAATCGTTCAGGCGATCATGTCGGACAAAACGGCGCCGGTAGGGCTGATCGAGAAATCGGGTTCGCTCGACGAGGCGGTGGCCCTGATCGGGGCGGCACGCGCATATATCGGCAACGACACCAGTCTGCTGAACATTGCCGCTGCCTGTGGCCGTCCGGCGGTCGGGTTTTTTGCGCAAACCGAGCCGTTGGACTATAGTGACAATATCATCCCCGTGGCTTTGCAGGACGGCAGGTTCGGCGAGGCCGGAGCAATTGGGCGGATCACGGTGGAACAGGCTTTTTCGGTTGTAGCCGCGACATTGAACAAGCCGGGAAAACCACCTGAAAAAGACAGGGGCGGCCGGTGACAGCGGATATGCACGCAAAAAA
>JAKMFG010000077.1 GCA_022425565.1 Alphaproteobacteria bacterium | reverse complement strand
CGCTTGAATTGTCGATTTGCTTTGATACCGAACAAAGTCCGCCTGACCCATCGAGGACAAAAGTTACGGCACTGCCTTGTTGAGTGATGTTGTTTATGGCTTGAGCGATTGTTTGATTGTCAGATGTTACAACACAATCCGAATTAAAGGCGATTTGGGCATTGGGTAGATCTGCTGGATTTGCCAAACGACAGGATGCCAAATTACCTGAAACTCGTGAGCTGGAGCCCATAAGTTCACTCACAACAAGTCCAACATCACTTAATTCAGCGATATCTGTACTGGTGAAGTTTGAATTTGCCGAAAGATTGTCCTCTATAAACGCATCATAAGCGATACTTCCTAAAGCAGCTTCCTCCGAGATCTCGTTTAGATCACTGCGTGCATTAATAAAGTTCTTATCAATAGTTGATACCAACTGAAACGTGCCAACCGCCGCGATGGTAACAAGCGTGAGAGCTATCAAGACCTCAATGATAGACATGCCTAAAGCAGCCGCGGGCGTATTTGATTTAAATTTTTTCGTGCCAGGTGTCATTGCGCAATTTTTGTATTTCATTAGACGGGAGTCGAATTCTTCACAACACCTTGAAAATTTCCAAAAAACTCAGACAAAAATTGAAAAAATTCAATTTGCTCCTCGGTTGCCGCATTGGCTTTTAATGAAGCCAGAATGTAAAAATCGGGGCGAATGACGATACTACTTGCTTCATTTTTGAATAACAGATCACTCAATGCTTTATCACTATCGGACCAAAAGACCTTTGAGTATTTTCTGCTCATACTTTCCAGAGATGTAGCAAATTGCTCGGAACAAATTATCGCAAATTTGTTTTCCATAACATCTCCCAACAGTTCCCCAGAAACTAGCCTTGGCTGGCAAGCTCGTTTTCCACGCATCATGTCATTGGATAGCCCTAGCGCACCACCCAAACCCTTTTCAATAGACGACATTTTTGCTGAACCATCCGGCTGCACTGCATGTATCAACTCGTCTGTTGTTTGTGCGCTGTTCATCATCTCGCCGACACGTACTGCGGTTTCAATATAGATTCTGGTGTGTTCGCGCCGTTCGCATTCATAGCTGTCAAGCAGACTGTCAGGCGCATCCCAGCGTAGAATTGCAGCCAGTTTCCAAGCCAGATTGGCAACGTCGCGAATGCCTGTGCACATACCCTGGCCAAGGAATGGCGGCATTAGATGCGCAGCGTCGCCGGCAATCATCAGCCTTCCTTCACGCCATCTGCTCGCCAGTTTGGATTCAAAACTGTAGACAGCCTTGCGAGCGATGCGGCCCTCATCCGGGGTAATTGCCGGACGCAAGCGCGGCCAGATAAATTCCTCAGTCGTAACGTCGGCTGCCTCCTCTTCGGGCCACAGGCTGATTTCCCAACGGCGCCATTCACGCGGACATCTGACATAGGTCGTCGGACGATCGCGGTCACATGTCTGGATAGTAAAATCACCAAGATCAGGCCGAGGCCTGTTGAGCTGCACATCGATGACAAGCCAGCGCTCCTGAAAGCCGAGATCCTCCCATTCACAGTCCATGGCCGCACGGACCACCGATTTCGCACCGTCTGTGCCAATGACATAATCTGCCGTCACCATATGCTCGGCACCATCATGGCTGTAGTTCACTTCGACCACCTTTCCAAGGTCGGTCACCGCTGTCACCGAGGCGCCGCGATGCAGGGTCACAGTCTTGCAGGCGGCAATGCCGCGGTTCAGTTCCGCCTCGAGGTCGGGTTGATGGAACCGGTAACTCGGATACCATCCCAGCGGGCCAGTCTCCTGCGGCCGTGGCCAATCAAGCAACAGCTTCTGGTCCCGATCGACAAACTTGGTGCCGACATTGACCCGCGCGTCACGGCCAATGCCCTCGGCAAGACCGATCGACTGGAAGACCCGCATCGCCTCGTCATCGAAATGCACGGCCCGCGGCAAGGGATAGACCGACTCTTCGCGTTCCAGGACGAGCACATCCAGCCCGTATCCGGCCAGAATATTGGCAAGCGTTGCACCGGTCGGGCCAAGGCCGACAATCACCACCTCATGATGAGGCTGCTGGAAGACATCTGGATTATTCATATTATTTGCAGCGGTTTAGTTGATCATACAGCCAAGGACACTCCGCCATCATCGGCGTGCGCTTACCCTCGGCGGCGGCCTGGAGGCGAAGATCGCGCATCGTCTTGCGGCGATCCTCGGGAAGATGGACACGCTCATGCCCCCAGAAGCTGGGCCCTACATTCGTCTCATGTTGCTGCCAGCTGTCGACGTCTATGACCCGGCCTCCCCAGCCACTTTCGATGAAAAAGCTCGAGGGCGTGTTTGCATAGAAGGAGGTCATATAGTCATTGGTATGTCGGCCAAGCGTGTAAGCCACACAGTCATCCTCAAGCTGCGCAATGTCATAGCCCTGCCCGACATCGTCGAGATTCTGATATTCGACCATAAAATGATGCAGTCCGCGCCGGCCCGTGCCGATCATCGCAAAGCTGTGATGGCGGCCGTTCACATGGAAGAAGTACATGGGATAGGGATCCAGCGCATAATCGCTGACATGAAAGCCGAGCACGTCGCGGTAAAGCGGAAGTAACGGTGCGACATCGGCAACATGAAGAACCGCATGCCCCATGCCGTAGGGACCTGTCAGGAAGCCCTCTATGGCACGGCCGGGGCTAAACGGGTCTGTTGCAAGGCGCGGGCTGGCGAAAAGTTCGACACGGTTTCCGTCAGGGTCGTCAAAATGGATCATGCGCTCGACAAAACGCTGGTCACACAACCCGCGACCGGCTTCGGTGACTGCAATCCCGAACGCTTCGATCCGCGCTGCCAGCACATCGAGATCGGAAGCGTCAGACACCTGCCATCCCATAAAGGCGAACTCGTCGCCTCTTTCGTCAAGCACTAACAGCCTCTGGCGCCAGTCATCCATACGGAAGGCCATCGACCCACCACCGGAGTCGACCTTCTGCATGCCAAGAAGCCGGCCGGCATAGTCGGCCCAGTCGGCAAGCGCCTGCGACCTGATACCCATATATCCAAGCGCAACAATCGGCATGTGCCCGAGCCCTCCGATCTTCAGCCTAGCGGTGCAGGCAGCGCCATGGCAAGCCATCTCGGCGCATTGCCAAACGATGCGTAACACTGTCGCGGGCCAGTGGCTGGGGGAGGATAGCAATTGACCACAAAGCCGGCTTTGTGGCTACTGGAGGCCAGTTTCACACATGACTGATTTTTCATGACCGACAGCGACAGCAACAGATTCCGGGAAAGCCTGACCATCTGGCCGCACAGGTCGCTGTCACCACGCGGCTTTGCCCTTGTGATGGCAGCCCTCGGCTCGCTTGCTTTTTGCATTGGCCTCGGCTTTTTCCTGCTTGGCGCCTGGCCGGTCATCGGCTTCCTTGGCCTCGAGATTCTCGTCGTCTGGGTTGCATTCAAACTGAATTACCGCGCCGCAAAACGCCGCCAGCATCTGACAGCAACGAGCAGGAAGCTGAAAATCGAGAATGTGTCGCCAGAAGGCAACAGAGACACAACAGAGATGCCAACCGCATGGGTGCAGGTTGAACTGACGCCGCGTGAAGAGCCAGAGATGCGATCACGCCAGCGCCAGAAAATCATCGCCCGGTCACACGGCAAGTCGGCCGAGATCGGACAGTTCCTCCACCCCGCAGAAACCCCGCGCCTGGCAAGAGAGGTCGGCAGGATGGTGGAAAGAGCGCGGGCCGCCGCGCTGCGTGACGAAGATCCCGCAGTTGCTGAACCCGCGGAAGGGTCCCGCTGAACCAGCGCCGCCTCCTCTGGCCCGAATTAACAAGCTCTTCCTGCCGGAAATAGGATGCATTCACCGTCATTTCGCGCCACATTGCCGTTATGGATTTCCTGACCCCTTTCCAGATTGCGCTCACGCTGCTCGCCAACGGTGATCCTGAGCTTATGTCCATCATCGGCCTGTCGCTGACGGTAAGCATGACAGCTGTGGTGACATCGCTACTGCTTGGCCTGCCACTTGGCGCAATCCTCGCCTCTTACAGGTTTCCCGGGCGTACGCCCCTGATTGTAATCAGCAATACGTTTCTCGGGATGCCACCGGTCGTGATCGGCCTGCTGATCTATCTTCTGATTTCCCGCGCCGGCCCGTTTGGATTTCTGGGTATTCTTTACACACCGGCAGCAATGATGATCGCGCAAACCGTGCTTGTCCTTCCGATCTCAATCGCGCTGTCAAGGCAGGCATTCGAAGCCTTGAACACAGAATATTCCCCACTCTTCCAGTCACTCGGCCTTGGCAGGTTTGACCGCATCCGCACGCTCGTTTTCGAGGCCCGCGCCACGCTTCTGACAATCGGGCTAGTGTGCTTCGGGCGCGCCATTTCCGAGGTCGGAGCAGTGATGATTGTTGGTGGCAATATCCGGCATTCAACACGCGTGATGACGACGTCAATCGCGCTTGCCACGTCGATGGGCGAACTTGCGTTTGCCATGGCACTCGGGATTGTACTGTTGCTTGTCGCCCTGGTGGTGAACATTGCCAGCCAAATTCTGCGCAACAGCCTTCGGAACCTTGGCCATGACGTCTGATAGCCAAACCAGTGAAATGATACTGTCGGCACGGGATATCTGCCTGACGCGCGACGGCAACAGGCTTCTGGACTCCGTCTCACTGGACATTCGAAGGGGAAGTGTCACCTTCCTACTTGGGTATAACGGCGCCGGAAAGACGCTGCTGCTCAGTTGTATTCACGGTCTTCTAGAGATTGATTCCGGAGCCGTCGATGCGCCGCGGCGCGACCGCCAGAAAATGGTCTTCCAGAAACCGATCATCATGCGCCGGACGGCAGCCGGACATCTGCGCTTTGTCTGCCCTGGGCAGAGCGAAACGGAACTGGCTGACTGGATGACGCGTGCCGGCATTCAGGACCGGATGAACGCGCCCGCAAGGGCCCTGTCTGGCGGCGAGCAACAGAAATTGGCCCTGATTGGTGCGCTTGCCACGAAACCCGACATCCTGTTTCTCGATGAGCCGACGGCGCATCTGGATTTTGCCGCCACCAAGTTTGTCGAAGACATGATCCGGGAAGCACATGCAGCCGGTACCACCATAGTGATGACGACACACAACCGCTCGCAGGCCGAGCGCCTGGGCCAGGATGTGCTGTTTCTCGATGGTGGAAAACTGGTTGAGGC
>JAKMFG010000061.1 GCA_022425565.1 Alphaproteobacteria bacterium | reverse complement strand
CATCTCCGACGGCTTCACGACCACCGTATTGCCGGCCATCAGCGCCTGCGGCAGCTTCGCGCCGAGGATCGACAGTGGCCAGTTCCAGGGCACGATCAGCGTTGCCACGCCGCGTGGCTGGCGGGTGATGATGGTATCGAAGGGCGGGCCGTGCTCGATCTCGTCGCGCGCCAGCCTGTCGGCATAGGCTGCTGTTGTCCGGAACCGGTCACCAAGGCGCGACACCTCGAGATGGGTTTCCTTGATCGGTTTTCCGTGCTCGCGGCAGAACAGCCTTGCCCGCTGATCGACATCGTCCTGGCCGGCTTCAAGATAATCCGCCACCTCGTTCAGCTTTGCAGCGCGCTCGGCATAGCTTGTTCGCGACCATGCGGGATAGGCGGCATGCGCGGCACGCACCGCTGCATTGACATCAACGGCGGACGACAGGGCCGCGTGACCGACCAGCTCGTCAGGACGTGCAGGATTATACAGGGCATAGGTCCTGCCACCTTCGGCCGGGCGTGCTACACCGTCAATATAATTGCCCGTGGTGATGGGTACGTCACCACCGGTTGCGCGCAACATGGCTCACTCCCTGCCCTTCACCACTTTGTCCTGCCGACACTTTGCTTCGCCGATGGGCATCAGGACGTCTCGTCCTTTGGAGGCTTGCGATCGCCATCGACAACGCCGCTCATCCCGTCCTCGAAGCTGACGCCGAGATCCTCACCGATCTTGCGAAGGGCGGGGAGCTGCACAGCCATGTCCATGATGGAATCAAGCGCCTGGTTGACCGGAGGCTTGTCATTGCCACGTTCACCGCCACCGCCGGACGACCCGCTGCGGTCGAGAGCACCGCCGGTAATATGGTGGATCTTGATGGAGTCGATCTTCTCGGCCGGGCGGACCATCTGCTCGACAATCTTCGGCAGCGCCTCGAGACGTGCCTTGTCACGCGCAAGGTCGATAACCTCGGGCGACATGGCATTTTCCGCCTCGTTCATGGCACGGGCATTGTCCGCATTCATCGCCATTTCCTCGGCCATGGCTGACAGCCTGACCTTCTCTGCATCGGCGTCGGATTGCGCCGCTTTCAGACGCGCGCCTGCCAGCTTGACCATGGTGTCCGCCTCGGTGTCAGCGGCATGCTGCTTGCGCAGACCATGCACCTGGCTTTCCTTCTCGGCGCTGATCAGATCAAGGCTTCTTCCACGCTCGGCGGCGGCTATCGCCTTTGCCGTCTCCACATCCTCGGCGGCCTTCACCGCTTCTGCGCGCGCGCCACTAGCAGCAGCCTCGGCTTTTGCCTCGTCCATGCTCTGCTTGCGAAGCGTGATGTTGCGTTGCTGCTCGGCAGTTTCAACGGCCAGCCGCTGCGCGATCTCGGCCTTGCTGATCTCCTCTTCACGCTGGATATCGCTGGCACGAATGGATTTCTCCATCCCGATTTTCGCGGCATTGGCCGCGATTTCGGACTCCGCCTTGCTTGCGGCGATTTCAGCAAGCTGGGATGCGCGAAGCGATTCCAGCGTCTTCACCTGCTCGATCTGCGCCTCCTGCTCCTCCAGATCAATCTGCAGCGTCCGCTTCGCCGCTTCCATGGCAGACCGCCGCACCGATACTTCCGCATCGGCGTCGATGGTGGCACGTTCCTTCTTCGAATTCGCAATCACCTCGGCGAGCTTGCGCATACCGACGGCATTGAATGCGTTGTTCTCATCAAGTGCGGTAAAGGGCGTCTGGTCGAGAGCGGTCAGCGATACGGATTCAAGCTCGAGACCGTTTCTGCGTATCTCCTCGGTCAGGGCCGATTTAACCTCTTTCACGAAAGCCCCACGGGCTTCATGAAGCTCGTCCATTGTCTGCTGTGCTGCCACAGAACGCAGGGTATCGACAAGCTTGCCCTCAATCAGGTCGCGGAGCTTGTCAGCCTCAAAGGTGCGTTTGCCAAGCGTTTGCGACGCCCGCGCGATCGATTCCTCGGTCGGTTCTACCGACACATAGAATTCGACCCCGACATCGACGCGCAGCCTGTCCTTGGTGATCAGGGCTTGTTCGCCATGACGGTTCACCTCGAGGCGCATGGTCTGCATGTTGACGCGGCTAACCTTGTGGAAATAGGGCAGCACGATCACACCGCCATCAAGGACGACCTTGCGCCCTCCGAGGCCAGTGCGCACCAGCGAGACCTCGCGTGATGCACGTTCGTAAAGCCAGGCCGCCACCACAACAAGGATGACGACAAGGACAATGACCAGAAGAATAATCGATGTAGCGGACATCACATTCTCTCCTTCTCGGGTTAGAATTGGTGCATGTTCTGGTAGATGTGCGAGGACATTCCACCATCAAGCATCAGGTTGGCTCCGCGGAACCAGTGGGTCATGTCGGACAACAGGAAACAGACGACAGGCGCGATATCATCGGGCCTCCCGGGGCGGTCATTGACCGACATGTCTTCCTCGGCGCGGGCGCCGAGTGTCTTCACGAAATCTCCAAGGATCGGCGTTTCCACCGGCCCCGGGCTGACGGCGTTCATGCGGATGCCACGATCACGCCAGGTCCAGCGGTTTTTCATCGTCCAGACGACGAGAGCTTCCTTGCTAAAGAAGTAGCTGCGACCACCTTCGTTGGTGATCCTATGATCATGCATGAAACGCTCGACATCCTCGAAAGCCAGATGCTCGGAAGCGTTAATCGCCTCCAGCGCGTTCGGCCAGCCGAACCCGGCAAGCGAAGCAAGGTTCACTATCGAGGCATTGTCATTCAG
>JAKMFG010000049.1 GCA_022425565.1 Alphaproteobacteria bacterium | reverse complement strand
CACCGGATTGAAGATCAGGCTGCCATAGCCGAAGACCCAGATGTCGGATGTGTCGGCATCATCGGGGACCATGGCTCGCCGCGAGGCAAGAAGCTGTTCATCAGTGGCGAGCTGCGTTTCGGCATCGTTCCGTTCAGCCACCAGTGCGGCCAGCTTGCTGGAGCTGAGGTTTTCGCGTGTAACGGGAAGAACGGGTTTTTCCGACATCAGCCCTCATCACCCTCCGCCGGCGCGGGTGCGCCGCCAACATGACGGACCACACGTTGCGGGAAGGGGATGTCGATGCCACGGGCGTCGAGCACGCCCTTGAGCCGGCGGTTCAGGTCCCAGTAAAGATCAAAGAAATCGTCATATTCGGCATAGGCGCGAAGGCGTACATTAATGGCGCTGTCACCATAGGACACAACAAGGAAGCGCGGCTTTGGGTCGGCCAGCACACGCGGGTCGGCGGCAAGTTCCAGCAGCGCCGCCTCGGCCTCGTCGAGATCAGCTTCGTAGCTGATGCCGATATCGAGATCCATCCGCCGCATGCCATAGCGCGCATGGTTGATGATATTCGATGTCCAGATCGCCGAATTGGGCACGCTGGTGTAGACATTGTCGAAGGTATCGATGGTGGTGGTGAACAACCCGATTTCGCGGACGGAACCGGATACGCCTGCTGCCTCCACCCAGTCACCGATCTTGAAGGGGCGCAGGAACAGGATCATCAGTCCGGCGGCGACATTCGACAGCGTACCCTGCAGGGCAAGGCCGATGGCAAGGCCGGCGGCACCGAGAACGGCGATGATCGAGGTTGTCTCGACGCCGAAATTGCCAAGCGTCACCACGACGGTCAGCGTCAGAATTGCATATCTGACAAGCGCCGCAAGAATGGGCGTCAGCGTCTGGTCGATCCGGCTCGAACCAGCAAGCCAGTTGCGCAGCAGGCCGCTGAGCCGACGCGCCGCCCAGACACCGATGATGACCGTGATCAGCGCGCCAATGAAATTCAGCCCGTACTCGGCGGCGAGGGTGAGGGTCTGGTCAGTGAGAAGACCGCCGAGGCCGAGATTGGTTGAAATGGAACTGATCGAGATGTCGTTCATCGATTCGACTTGCCCCTCGCGGCCGGACTTCTGGCCCTTGGTTTGGTGCTTGCTGGCCCTCGTGCGTCTGGCAGGACTGGCGGCGTTGCTGCCGCCGAAACCATGTCACGGAAAGCCTTGGTGTGAGCCAAGTATATCGACCGGTCCGGCGACAGCCAACCTCTGCTGCGCCAGATGCGGCATTTTCCCGGTCGCAACATAGTCGCCGGCGGGTGTTTTGGCGCGTTCCGGCGTTGATATTGGCTGCCTTTGCACGATATAGTGCCGCGCCATGAGCCATAGCCAAGACAATAAGAGCCAGACAGTGTCCTGGGCGGTCGGAGACGCGCCGCTGGAATTGGGGCCCTGCATTGCGGCCATCGGAAATTTCGACGGGGTCCATCGCGGCCACGGCAAGGTGATTGAAGCGGCAATCGACGCGGCGCGAAAGGCCGGTGTCGCCGCTGCTGCGGTGACCTTCGATCCGCATCCGCGCGAATTCTTCCGCCATGATGATGTGCCTTTCTGCCTTGCCGACCGGATTGAAAAGGACAGGCTGCTCGCCGCGGCGGGTGTGGACCGGGTGATACATGTAACCTTCGACGACAATCTGCGCTGCACCGATGCCGCCGCCTTCGTCACCAGTATCCTGCCTGCGATCGGTGTTATAGGCCTGTTTGCCGGGTCGGATTTTGCCTTTGGTCGCGGCCGAGGCGGCGACATCGACACGATCAACGCCATGGGCGCCGATATGGGCATCACCGCCACCGCCGTGCCGTTGCTGTCCGATGAGAACAGCGCGGTCATTTCTTCCAGCCGCATTCGCGCCGCCTTGCAGGCCGGCGAGGTCGGGCAGGCCGCAACGATGCTGGGGCATGACTGGGCGGTGACGGGCATCGTCCAGCTCGGTGACCAGCGCGGCCGCACCATTGGCTTCCCGACCGCCAACATTCCGCTCGGTGCGCTGCTGCATCCGGCATTC
>JAKMFG010000043.1 GCA_022425565.1 Alphaproteobacteria bacterium | reverse complement strand
GCCCCGATGTGGCGAGCGGCGAGCCGGCGCCCCGGAAAATACCCTCGACGACATGCCTGTCCTCGACCTGCACCTTGTCGAGAAAAGCCTTCTTCTCAGCGATCAGCGCATGGCTGTCATCGGCGGAGTCGATCACCTCGGGTGCCAGCGCCGCACCATAGCGAATACGGGTGCGGCCCACCCCGTCTAGCTGCAGCGACAGGTACCAAAGATGGTCCGGGGCCAGTACATACATGTGCGAGGGAAACACAGTCGGCATCACCGATGTGTGGCGCCAGACACCTTCGAGCCGGTCATTGGCAGGATGCGCCCGGCCGACCGGCGCGCCTTCGGTCTTGGTGAAATACTGAAAAGCGAAATCCTCATCCTCACCGACCTCGCCGAATTCATTCTCAGCGACGGTGAAGTTTGCGCCGACGGTTTCGCGGTGGGCCACCGGAAGATGGTAGCTCTCCATGAAATTCTCGGTCAGGCATTTCCAGTTCGTGTCCCAGACATGCTCTTCGGTGAAGATCGTGCGGTAATGTTCCTGCCCGTAACGCTCGATCACCGGCGTCAGCGAGGCCAGCTGTTCGGCCACCGGCGGGGCATCATTGTCCAGCGTCAGATAGATCCAGCCCTGATAGATTTCGCAGCGGACGCTGGCAAGGCCCAGCTTGTCGCGGTCGAAGCAGGCCGAGCGTTCCATATGCGGCGCGGCGGCAAGCCGCCCGTCAATGCCATATGTCCAGGCATGGTAGGGGCAGGTGAACCGGCTGGTATTGCCGTGGCCTTCGACCAGCCGCATCATCCGGTGCCGGCAGGTGTTGGCATGCGCCCGCACCGCGCCGTCCTTGCCACGGACAAGGATCACCGGCTGCGGGCCAAGTTCGTAAGTCATATAATCGCCGGGCGCGGAAATCTCGTCCACCCGGCCGGCGCACAGCCAGCCCTTGCCAAAAACCTTTTCCTGTTCGCGCGCGAGAATCTCGGGAGCGTGATACAAGCCCTTCGGCGGCGCCGAAGCCTCGGCAAGCGGGCGCGCGGCGAGCGCTTTCAGATCTTCAAGAATATGATCGACAGCCATGTCCCCTCCAGCCATCTGGTCAGGCCGTTTCCGGCACTTTCGGAAATTCGGCGCGCGCCAGCTCGAGATAGGCGCTTCGCAGCGAGGCCGTGACCGGCCCCACCCCGCCATCGCCAATCTCGGTATCATCGATCCTGCCAACCGGCAGCACATAGATCGAAGCCGCGGTGATGAAGGCCTCGTCGGCGGCAAGCACCTGATCCAGCGTGTAAGTCTCTTCACGGATTTTCAGCTGATGCTGTTCGGCCACCCGCAACATCGTCTGGCGGGTGATGCCGTGCAGGATGTCGTTGCTGACCGGGCGCACCCAAAGCTCACGATCCTTGATGAAGAAGAAGCTGGAGGATCCGGCCTCGGTCACGTCGCCGTCAGGCGCAATCATCAGCGCCTCGTAGGCACCGGCCAGATGCGCCGCCTGCTTGGCCATCACCTGCCCAAGCAGATTGGTGGTCTTGATGTCACGGCGGGCCCAGCGGATGTCCGGCGTCGTGGCCAGAGCGACCGGCTGCGGCGGCGCGTCGGCGGCAAACTTCTCCTTTTGCGTAAAGGCAAAGGCCGTCGGCTTATACTGGTCGTCATAGAGATAGCTGCGATCACGCGAGCCGCGCGTGACCTGAAGATACATGAACCCTTCGACCGCATTGTTCATCTCGATCAGCTTCATCATTGCGACAAGCAACTCATCGCGCGACATCGGCCATGGCATGTCCAGCTCGCCAAGCGAGCGGCCAAGCCTGTTCATGTGATATTCGTAATCGACGATCTGGGAATCGAGGATACCAAACCCCTCATACACGGAATCGGCAAACAGCAAGCCGCGGTCGAAAATCGGCACCGTCGCCTCGCTCTCAGGCATGAATTCGCCATTCAGAAACACTGTCCGTTCCATCGCCCCGTCCTGTCTTTACTGGAAATCTGCTGTCGTCGAACAACAAGAAACCTAGCCTGCTTTTTCAGGATTTGAAAAGCTTCCTGTAGCCGCAGGTGGATGATTTTGCAGCTAGCCGGCCAGCGCCGGCCACCGGGCTCCGAACCGCGCCCAGTCGGCAGCGTCCATCGCCACCTCGATGGTCTCCTCGCCGGTCTCGCCCATGCGGCTTGTAAAAACCTCGCCACGTT
>JAKMFG010000040.1 GCA_022425565.1 Alphaproteobacteria bacterium | reverse complement strand
CATCTCGACCAGATCCTGACCGCTGGTATCCGGGTTCCGGACCATGGCGCACTGAAACCTTGGAAGCTTGTGGTAATCAGTGGCGCAGCGCGCGCGAGGCTGGACTCCGAAATCATCCATGCCGAATTCACAGCCGCCAACCCCGATGCGAAAGCCGAGGTCGAAGAGATCGAGAAAGGCAGACTTCAGCGCGCTGATGTTGTGATCGCCGTTCTGTCCACACCAGTGGAGCATCCAAAGATCGACGTCTGGGAAATGCAACTCTCTGCCGGCGCTGTCTGCACGACCCTGCTATATGCGGCGCAGTCCTTCGGCTATGCGGCGCAGTGGCTTACGGAATGGTATGCCTACAGCGACCGGATGCTGACGGAACTCGGTGGCAGACCCGGCGTTGATCGCATCGCCGGGTTTATCTATATCGGTGAAAAGATCAAACCGCCAATCGAGCGCACCCGCCCCGACCCGGAAAAGGTTATCGCCCGGCTTTAGGCGTCGCCCCCTTGAACGGCGCCCTTTCGCAGGGCAAAAGCTGGCGGTTCGAAAGCCCGAACATCCGGCGCATCGCCTTGCAGCGGCGTGACCTCTACCAGGCAGCTATGTGCCGCCGGTCCCTGCGACAGCGGAGACGTACCGATGTCAGGCGCCAGCACATTTGGGTTGCCGTGACGACAGCGGCCGCCTGGACCGGCGCCCTCGGGATCGTACCAGGCTCCAGTGCTGATCATCACCACGCCCGGCATCAATTCGGGCGTGATCACGGCACCGCACAGGCATGCGCCGCGCGCATTCCTGACCTCGACGATATCACCGTCGGCGATGCCGCGCGCTGCGGCATCCTCAGGACTGATTTCAAGTGCCTCGCGGCCTTTTACCTTGGCGGCTTTCGACCATTTGCCGGGATCCAGCTGTGAATGCAGCTTGTTGGCAGGCTGCTTGCCGAGGAGATGCAGCGGGAATTCAGCATCAGCATCACCCGCCCATTCATCAGGGACATTCCAGGTTGCATGACCGGGGCAATCCGCATAGCCGAAACCTGCAACCACTTCGGAGAACAGCTCAATCCTGCCACTGGGAGTCTTTAACGGGTTGCCCACTGGGTCGGCACGGAATGCCTCCATCATCGCAGGTCTGGCCTCAGGCGGCTCCACCCTGAAATAGCGCCCGTCCACGAAACTGTCATAGTCCGGCAATTCAACACCGACCGCGGCGGCGCGGCGCTGTGACTCGGACCAGAGAAACCGCAGCCACTCACCAGAAGACCGGCCTTCGGTAAACGCCTCCTCGACCCCCATGACCCGCGCAATTCCCGATAGAATATCGTAATCGTCACGTGTCTCACCGACCGGCTGGACGGCTTTGGACATGGCGATGGCATAAGGATCGCGCGGCGTCACCCCGATATCTTCCCGCTCCAGCATGGTCGTGCAGGGAAGCACGATATCGGCACGCCGCGCCGTCGCATTCCAGCACCAGTCGTGAATGATGATCGTGTCGGGTCGGTCCCATGCGGCAACCAGCCTGTTAAGGTCCTGATGGTGGTGGAACGGGTTTCCACCTGCCCAATAGACAATCTTCGCTTCGGGGTAATGATATGTCCCGCCGTTATAATCAAACGTGCCACCGGGGTTCAGCAACATGTCGCTGATCCGCGCCACCGGAATGAAGTCTTTGACCGGGTTGCGCCCCTGAGACAACGCTGCATAGGGAACATGCTGCACATTGTTGCCGATATGGTTGGCAATGGCGTAGCCGAAGCCAACGCCGCCGCCCTCTGTTCCGATCTGGCCAAGCATCGCCGCTAGGGCAATCCCCGCCCAGTAGGGCTGTTCGCCAAATTGCTGGCGTGTCAGTGACCAGCTGAGCGAGACCATCGTCCGCTTCGAGGCCATCTCACGCGCCAGGCCCGTAATCGTCGCTGCGTCGATGCCGGTTAGACCTGCCGCCCATTCTGCCGTCTTGGGAACGCCGTCATCCTTGCCGTCGAGATAGGCGCCAAACCGGTCATAGCCGGCGCAATGGCTTGTCAGGAACGCTTCGTCCGCAAGTCCCTCGGCGCGAAGCGTATGGCAGAGCGCCAGCAACATCGCTGTATCGCTGTTTGGCCTGATCGGAATCCAGTCGGGATTGCCCGGCGATTCCATATCGAGGCGGCGCGGCGAGATATTGATGAATTTCACACCGGCAGCTGCTGCGGCGCGGTATCCTGCGCGCTGGACGTGCTGGCCGGTGCCGCCATTGCCCATCTGCCCGTTTGCAAGGACAAGTCCGCCAAACCCGACAAAGAGCTCACAATCCCGGGCAATGCTTTCCCAGCCGGTATGCTGGGCCAGCATGCCGCCGAATGTCCCCAATATGTGCGGCACGATCACCTCGGCAGCGGCATAGCTGTAGGTGTTTTCCGAGCGTGTGTAACCGCCAATACAGTTCAGGAACCGATGAATCTGGCTCTGTGCGTGATGGAACCTGCCAGCACTGGCCCAGCCGTATGAACCGGCATAGATCGCGCTGTTGCCGAATGACTGGCGCACGCGGTCGAGTTCCGTCCCCACCAGACGTTCCGCCTCGTCCCAGCTAACCTCGACATAAGAATCCGATCCGCGCCTGCCACCGGCAGGCCCCGGGCCGTTTTCAAGCCAGCCACGTCGAATGGCCGGGCGCATAATACGTGTCGGGTGATCAAGAAGGTCTGCAATCGGCGGTCCGATCGGTGAAGGGTCCCCATCCTCGGAAAAGGGCTTCAAACGCGCGACCCGCCCGTTCTTCAGCTCAACCTCGTATGTGCCCCAATGCGTACTTGTCAGCATCAGCGGCTTGTCCCCATAATTTTCCGTTGCGCCATCTGGACATGTTCGCCCTGCGCAGGCAACACATCATTTGATCAGTGCCAGAAATATTAGCTCCTGGCGCCGGATTTCTGCGTGACCATCCTGTCTCCAGGACGCACGGTTTGGTGCAGAATTGTGACACAATGCCACATATCAGCCAGGGCGGGGGTGGCGCATCTTTTAAAAAACAAGAGTGGGTGCCATCCACCAACGTTAACGAAATGTCACGGGTGGTTTGTGAATACAGGCACCCGTGATATTTGTTTGCACCAATGCAGAACATACCCAGAGAGATCTTCCGGTGATCACCGAACTTGGCCACTTCGCACTGATCATGGCCTTCGTCATGTCTGTCGCTGTTTCCGTGCTGCCTTTCATCGGGTTGCGCAGAGGAACATCGCCCTTTGCAGCGCTTGCCGCGCCGGCGACGCTGGCGATGATGATGGCTGTCTGCACCGCATTCGCGGCGTTGCTCCATGCCTTCATCACTTCCGATTTCTCAGTTGCGCTCGTTGCCAGCCATTCGCATTCGACCAAACCGCTGATCTACAAGATTTCGGGAACCTGGGGGAACCATGAGGGCTCGCTCCTGCTGTGGATTCTCATCCTTGCACTGTTTGGCGGCGCGCTGGCGGCTGGCGGGCGCGGCATGGATGCCGGTCTAAAGGTCCGCACGCTGGCCGTGCAGGCGATGGTGACAGCTGGCTTTCTCGCCTTCTGCCTGTTCACATCAAACCCGTTTGAACGGCTCGATAGCGCACCGCTCGACGGACGCGGGCTCAACCCCATTCTACAGGACCCCGGCCTCGCCCTTCATCCGCCGACCCTTTATATCGGCTATGTCGGGCTGTCGATGGCTTTTGCCTTTGCCGTTGCCGGGCTGATCGAAGGGCGGATCGACCGCGACTGGGCACGCCATGTCAGGCCATGGGTGTCAGCGGCCTGGTGTGCATTGACGGCCGGAATCGCGCTGGGAAGCTGGTGGGCCTATTACGAGCTGGGCTGGGGCGGCTGGTGGTTCTGGGACCCGGTCGAAAACGCCTCGTTGATGCCATGGCTTGCGGCAACGGCGCTGCTACACTCGACCATTGTCGTCGAACAGCGCGGCACGTTGAAAAGCTGGACAGTGCTGCTGGCGATCCTCGCATTTTCGCTTTCGCTTGTCGGCACCTTCATCGTTCGCTCGGGACTGCTCACCTCGGTGCACAGTTTCGCCAGCGATCCGGCGCGCGGCGTGTTCATTCTGGGCATTCTGCTGGCCGCGGTCGGCATACCGCTGATGCTGTTTGCACTCCGTGGCCCGAAGCTGGCCAGCCGTGGCGATTTTGATGTCCTCAGCCGCGAGAGCGGACTGATCCTGAACAATTTCCTGCTGACGGCGGCGACCGTGGTCGTGTTGGTCGGCACCTTCTACCCGCTGGCGCTGGAGATGGTCAGCGGCGCACGCATCACAGTCGGTCCGCCCTATTTTGACGCCACATTCAACCCGATCATGGGCGCTCTTGTTGCAGCGATGGCTTTCGGGCCGGTGATGGCCTGGCGGCGTGGCACCCTTCCCTCAACACGCAAAGTCGCGATCGCGGCCGCGATCGGCGCATTGCTTCTTGCGGCCGGTGTGGGGATTGCCGCAGGCGGCATTGGGGTTGCGGGACTTGCCGGACTGGCGCTTCTCGGCTGGCTGGCGTTTGGCATCACTGCCGACATCACCCACAGGCTGAAGCCTTGGAAGGACGGGCTCGCCGGCCGCGCAACGGCGCTGCCAGCCCCGGTCTGGGGCATGTGGACAGCGCATGCCGGCATGGTGGTATTTCTGATCGGTGCGCTTGGCAGCGGCCTGTTCCAGACTGAAGTGGTGGTTCGCGCCACGCCGGGGCAGGCCATCGATATTGCCGGAAAGACCATGATTTTTCGCGGCGTCGAGGAACGACAGGGGCCGAACTATGTAACCGAGACCGCCATTCTGGAGCTTCGGGACGGCACTGACATCCTGGGTTTCATGACACCGGAGAAACGTTTCTACAACGCCGAGCGCCAGACCACGACCGAGGCCGCCATCCGGCCGCGCCTGTCTGGTGATGACTATGCGGTGCTTGGTGATGGCGATACAACGGCCGGCTATACGCTGCGCCTCTATCGCAAGCCCTTCGTCAGCTGGATCTGGGGTGGCGCAGCATTAATGGCCATCGGCGGCGGCATCGCGGCAATCGGGCGGCGGCAACGCAGGGCTGTAATGCAGCCTGCCAATGCCACCGGGGTCCTGGCTGAACAAGCTGAATAAGTATCGGAATAAGCGGCGGAATGAATGGCGGAATGAACGGCGGCGAACAGAAAACAG
>JAKMFG010000029.1 GCA_022425565.1 Alphaproteobacteria bacterium | reverse complement strand
GGCTTGGCACCTGGCAGGTGCAGCGTCTGGAATGGAAGAATCAGCTCATCGAGGATTTCGAGAGCCGCGCCACCGCCGCACCAGTCGACTTGCCTTCGGGTAAGGTCGGGCCGGAAATGGAATTCCGCAGGCTGGCGCTTACCGGCAGCTTCGACCATACACAGGAAGTCTTCATGACCGGCCGCACATATGAGGGCAATGCCGGATTTCATATTGTCACCCCGTTCACCCTGACCGACGGGCGGACCGTCCTGATCAATCGTGGCTGGGTGTCCGAATCCTACCGCGAGCAGGACAAGCGGGAGTTCACGCTTGTCGAGGGTGAGGTCACGGTCGCCGCGATTCTGCGCTTCCCTGGAAAACGGGGCTATTTCGTGCCTGAGAACGAGCCGGAAAACGGGTTCTGGTTCACCCTTGTGCCGGAGCAGATCGTCAGTCATCTGGGTCTTCAGGGGAAGGCAGAAACAGCCATCTATGCGGCTGCGCTGCGGATATCCGACACCATCAAGCTTCCGATCGCGGCACGCACGGAAACCAACCTTCGCAACTCGCATCTTGGATATGCCATCACCTGGTATGGCATCGCCTGCGCACTGATTGGTGTCTATCTTGCCTTTCATCATCAGGCCGGCAGGCTGCGCTTCGGGCGTGACGCCAGCGTCTCCGACGAGTAGGACTGTGGATATGGAATATATCAGCACCCGAGGCAAGGACGGCCCGCTTGGTTACGAACAGGCGCTTCTCAGCGGGCTTGCCCGCGACGGCGGCCTGTATCTGCCGGTCAGTTATCCGCGCTTTGAAGAGAATGAAATTAGCGAGATGGCGGGCCTGTCCTATGCCGAGCTTGCCGGTCGCATCATGGCGCGCTTCACCAAAGGCGAGATCGACGAGGGCGAAATGACGGCGATGGCAGCCGATGCCTATGCCGGCTTTACCGATCCGGACGTTGCGCCGCTGAAGCATCTAACCGGCGACATTCATGTGCTGGAGCTGTTCCACGGCCCGACCATCGCCTTTAAAGACTATGCGATGCAGTTCCTGTCGCGCGCCTTTGACCGGGCGCTGCAGTCGGCAGGCAGGCAGGCGGTCATCCTCGGGGCGACCAGCGGTGACACCGGCTCTGCCGCGCTGGAGGCGTTCCAGGGGCGTGAGGCTGTCGATATCTTCATCCTGTTCCCGGACGGCCGTGTATCGCCCGTGCAGCAACGGCAGATGACGTCTGTCGATGCCGCCGGCGCGCATGCCGTTGCCGTGGCCGGGGATTTCGATGATTGTCAGGCCATCGTCAAGTCGCTGTTCAACGATCACGGGTTTCGTGACAAGGTCGGGCTGTCGGCGGTGAATTCGATCAACTGGGCCCGGCTGATGCCGCAGATCGTCTATTACTTCAAGGCCGCGCTGGAACTTGGCGCACCCGACCAGAAAGTCGCCTTTTCGGTTCCCACCGGCAATTTTGGCAATGTCTTTGCCGGTTATGTGGCGATGCAGATGGGCCTTCCCGTCGAGCGGCTGATTATCGCCTCGAACCGCAACGACATCCTGACCCGGTTCTTCGAGAATGGTGCCATGCAGCGCGAGACGGTGACCCCGTCTCTGAGCCCGTCGATGGACATTCAGGTGTCCAGCAATTTTGAACGGCTGCTGTTCGAGCTGCTTGGCCGCGACGGTGCAAAGGTTGCCGAGATCATGGCGCGCTTTGCCGAGACTGGTCAGTTCGATCTCCCAGCCGAGGCGATGAAGGCCGCGCATGGAGAATTTGCTGCCTATCGGCTGGACGACGAGGGCACCGTTGCCGAAATCGCTGCCAGCGCAGCTGACGGCATGGTTCTGGATCCGCACAGCGCTGTTGGTGTTTCGGCGGCACGCCGCGCTGTGGCTGACGGTACGGTGCCTGCCGGAACACCCGTTGTGGCGCTTGCCTGCGCTCACCCCGCCAAATTTGACGGTGCCGTGGCACAGGCTACCGGCACGCCACCGGCGTTGCCGCCGCATCTTGCTGACCTGATGAATCGGCGGGAAAAGATGCACCACGCAGACGCAACGGCTGACGCTGTGCGTGACCTTGTCCTTGCCAAGAGGAGAGACGTATGACCCTTGGTATCCTGTCAGAGCTTCCAAACGGCCTGAAGGTCGCCACCCGCGCCATGCCACAGGTGCAGAGCCTGTCTGTCGGCATCTGGGTGAATGCCGGCGCGAGGGACGAACGCGACAGCGAAACCGGCATTGCGCACATGCTGGAGCATATGGCTTTCAAGGGCACAAAGCGGCGCTCGGCCCGCGACATCGCCACCGAGGTGGAAAATGTCGGCGGTTATATGAATGCCCATACAAGCCGGGAAGAGACGGCCTATTACCTGCGCCTTCTTCCCGAATATCTGGATATGGGGATCGATATTCTTGCCGATATCCTGACTGAGCCGACCATGCCGGACGTAGAGATCGAGCGTGAGCGCGGAGTCATCATTCAGGAGATCGGCCAGTCACATGACACACCGGATGACATCGTGTTCGACATGTTTGCAAAGGCGTCATATGGCAGCCACACGCTGGGGCGCCCTATTCTTGGGTCAGTGGACAGCGTCAGTGGCTTTTCCCGCGAGAACCTGCAGGGATTCATGAATAGGCATTACGGTGCCGGCCAGATGCTGGTGACCGCCGCGGGCGCTGTCGAACATGATGATTTCACAGCCCGTGTCGAGGCCCGGCTCGGCAGCCTTGCCACGGCCGAGGATGCCAGCCGCGCAGAGCCGGCATGGCAGGGTGGTCGCCATGTCGAGACACGCGATCTCGAACAGACACACCTTGTGATTGGCCTTCCGTCCTTTAGCATTCAGGATGAGCGGCGCTATGCGCTGATGCTTCTGTCGACCCTGTTCGGTGGCGGCATGTCATCGCGCCTGTTCCAGGAAGTGCGCGAAAAGCGCGGTCTCTGCTATTCGATTTTCTCTTTTGCCAGCATGTATTCCGACAGTGGACATTTTGGCGTCTATGCAGGCACATCCGCCGATACGGCAAACGAGATGCTGGCCGTCACCGCACAGCAGCTTGCCGACATTGCGGCTGGCGTCGGTAATGACGAGGTCGAGCGGGCCAAGGCGCAGCTTCGCGCTTCGCTCGTCATGTCCCGCGAATCAGTCTCCGGTTGTGGCGATTCTCTTGCCCGCCAGATCATGATGTTCGGCGCGCCGCAGGATGACGCGGCACTGCTGGACAGCATCATTGCCGTGGATGCGGCGGCGGTACGCGATGTGGCGGCAGACCTGATCGCCGGAGGCCGACCAGCCGTAACCGCGATCGGCCCACAAGCCGAGATCATGTCGAATGAAGACCTCGCCGGCATTTTCGCAGGCGGTAGCGCCTGAAGCCTGAAAACGGTTTGAAAGGTCAGGCGCGACCGGCAGATCCGGCGAAGAAGCCCGGGTCGATGCCAAGCGTCGAGAAGCTGTGCTGCCACAGCGTTTCGCGGTCCTGATCGAAGACAAGGTCGGCTGATGCCGGCAGGTTGAGCCAGACATTCTCCGCCATTTCCTGGTCGAGCTGCCCGGCACTCCACCCGGCGCATCCAAGCGATACGATGGATTGCATCGGGCCGACACCCTCGGTGATGTCGCGCAGGATATCGATGCTCGCCGTCAGCCCGATTTCATGGGTGATTGAAAGGCTTTCAGGAAGCATATGGTCCTGCGAATGGAGAACAAAGCCACGATTGCCGTCGACCGGTCCGCCGATATGCACGGGGTCCGCAGCACAGAAACGAGCGGCGCCGATGTCCAGCTTTTCGTAAAGATCGCCAAGATTGAGGCTGTTTGCCGGCCTGTTGATCACAAGCCCCATGGCGGATTCTGGGTCATGATGACACATCAGGATCACGGTTTTCTCGAACCGCTCATCGCCGATATTGGGGCTGGCAACAAGAAGCTGGCCCTGTAGCGATGTCATCTGGCCCGCTGTATCGTCGTCCTCTTCTTCCCACCAGCCACCGGGCAATTGCGCCGGGCCGCCTGATTTCCTATCTTGCGTCATGAGCTACCCTAGACAGGAAAAACCGGCGTGGTAAAGCGTCAATCTCCCCACAGGCCGGGTACTATCATCCCATGATTCTCGCCAGCTATTTCCATATGCGCTGCCTTTTCGCAGGGATTTTCGGCCTTGCCATGACTGTGGCAAGCCTCGGCAACAGCGCGCTGGCGGCCCAGTCGTCATGGCAGGGTGACCCGTCGATTGGCGAGGCGCGTCTTGTCTCGGCGGTGACCGCAACGGGTGATCTGGATGCGTTGCCGCTGGGGGTGGAGTTCGTTCTTTCACCAGGGTGGAAGATCTACTGGCGCACGCCCGGTGAGGCAGGCCTGGCGCCGATTGTTGACCTGTCGCAAAGCCCCACATCCGGGCTTGAGGGCCGGTTTGCCTGGCCGATGCCAACGCGGTTCGATGCTTTCGGTTTCGACAATTTCGGTTACGAGAACGCGGTGATCCTGCCATTCGATGTGCGCGGTCATGTTGCTGGAACGGCTGTGCAGGTTACGGCCGAGCTGGAGGCGCTCGCCTGTGCCGATATCTGTGTGCCGCTGACGGCAACGCTGGACTTGCAGCTCCCCGACGGAGAGGCACTGCCAAGTTCCCATGCTCAGGCGATGGCCCAATATGCCGCTATGGTGCCGAGGCGCAGTGACGAAAGTGGATACAGTGCCAGTGGGCCGTCGATACGCATCGATCAGCTGACGGCGGTCCAAGGGGGGCTCTTCGTCAGGCTGGCGGATGATGGCCCGCCTGTTGTCGACCTGTTTGTCGAAGGTGTCGACGGGGTGGCATTCAAGGCGCCTCAGACACGCGGTGACGGGCTGTTCCTGGCCGCTGTGCCGGCTGACAAGGTCGATCTTGCCGGCCGGCAGCTGGCGCTGACAATCAGCGCCCCGCCCGAAATGGCGGAAATCCGTGCACAAGCCGGAACGACTGGGATGCCGGAAACAGCTGTCTCCGCGCTGTCTTTTCGCATTATTGCGATTGCCTTTCTTGGCGGCCTGATCCTTAACCTCATGCCCTGCGTGTTGCCCGTTCTGGCGCTGAAGCTGTCGGCGGTGCTTGTCGCTGTCGGCGCACCGCGCAATGTTCTGCGCCTGCGTTTTCTGGCCGGCGCGGCCGGCATCGTGACAAGCTTCCTGCTCCTTGCCGCAGGGCTGGCAGCGCTGCGCCTGGCCGGTGGTACCGTCGGATGGGGGATCCAGTTCCAGAACCCGGTATTCCTTGGTGTGATGATTGCGATGCTTGGCGTCTTTGCGCTTAGCCTGATCGACCGGGTGGTCATTCCGGTACCGCGCTTTGTGCAGGCGCTTACCAGAACATCAGCCGGAACCAGTGCGGGGCCTGATGGTCAGTCCTATCGTGGGGATTTTCTTGCAGGAATGCTGGCGACAATCCTTGCCACGCCTTGTTCGGCGCCGTTCGTCGGCACCGCCGTAGCGGCGGCCCTGTCGGGCGGAATGGTCGACCTGTTCGGGATTTTCCTCGCAATGGGCGTTGGACTTGCCGCGCCATGGATGCTTGTCGCTGCAAACCCGTCACTTGTCGCGATGCTGCCGCGCCCCGGGCCATGGATGGCCTGGATGAAACGCGTTCTGGCGCTGCTGCTTGTCGGAACGATGGTCTGGCTTGGCAGCGTGCTGGCGACCGTGATCAGCGGCGAGGGAACAAGGACGGCAAGCAATGTCCTGTGGCAACCTTGGAGCATGCAGGCCATGCAGGACAGCCTTGCGGCCGGAACGCCCGTCTTTGTGGATGTGACGGCCGACTGGTGTGTTACCTGCAAGGCGAACAAGGCACTCGTCTTGGACCGCGACCCGGTGGCCGGCATTTTTGGCGCTGCTGTGGCTGATGGCAGTCTTGTACTGCTGCGCGCCGACTGGACGCGCCCTGATAAGGAAATCGCCGCCTTTCTGGCCCGCCACGGCCGCTATGGCATCCCGTTCAACATGCTGCTGACGCCCGATGGCAGGAACGATACCATTCTTGGCGAAATTCTAACCCCTTCGGCTATCACCAGAGCCCTTGAAAACGTGGCCCAAACCGCCAAATAACGTGAGGCGCTGGCTCGGCGCGACATTTCAACAGAACAGACTATTAGGACATACGATATGACTATCGAAGCCGGTCAGGCCATCCCGCAGGCGACCTTCCAGATCAAGACAGAAGACGGCGTGGACGCCCATGAATCCACCCAGTATTTCACCAGCGGTAGAACGGTCCTGTTCGCGCTTCCGGGGGCTTTCACCTCAACCTGTTCGGCCAAGCACCTGCCGGAATTTGTCGCCAGAGCTGATGACTTGCGCGCTGCTGGTGTTGACCGTATCGCTTGTCTTTCAGTGAATGACGCACATGTGATGAAGGCCTGGGGCGACATCCACGGTACGGCCGGCAAGATCGACATGATCGCCGACCCGCATGCCGAATTCGCTCGCGCCCTTGGGCTGGCGGTTCACATGGGCCCTATTCTGGGTGAGCGTGCTACACGCTGCGCGATGATCATTGACGACGGTGTGCTGACGAAGATGATGATGGAAGAGGTCGGTGCATACGAGGTATCCAGCCCGACCCATGTGATCACCCAGCTCTAGAAGCTGACCACTCGGGAATTTGATCAGTTGTCGATAGAGCCGGCCGCCGCGCGCGCCAGCTCGTCGCAACGTTCGTTCATCTCGTTTCCGGCATGACCCTTGACCCAGTGCCAGGTCACCTGATGGCGCTGCAGGGCGGTGTCCAGTTCCTGCCAGAGATCCTGATTGAGAACCGGCTTCTTCGCCGCCGTGCGCCAGCCATTCAGCTTCCAGCGCGGCATCCATGATTCGACACCCTGCATGACATATTTGCTGTCGGTGTGAAGGTCGACGGCCATTGGACGCTTCAGTGCGTTGAGCCCCTCGATCGCCGCTTTCAGTTCCATCCTGTTGTTGGTGCTGTCCGCAACTGCGCCGCTCAGCTCACGAATTTCGTCTCGCCATTGCAGCACTGCCGCCCAACCGCCGGGGCCGGGGTTGCGAAGGCATGAGCCGTCGGTATGCAGCGTGATACTGTCCGTCATATCCGACCCTATAAACCGATGCCGTAGGCGGTTTTGCCTGACACCGACTGATGGAAACGCAGAATGCTCCAATATTCCATCGGGTCCTTGGGGCTGACAAGCGCATCTGGCGGCGTATGAATCCAGTCATAAAGGCGGGTCAGGAAGAACCGCATCGCTGATCCGGCGGCCAGCACCGGGATCGCGTCGCATTCGGCGTCGCTCAGCGGGCGGACCTCCTGATAGCCGCGAAGCATGGCACGCGATTTCGTCAGGTTGAAGCTGCCGTCGGGCTCGAAGCACCAGCTGTTCAGGCAGATGCCGAGATCATAGGCGAAGATATCATCACAGGCGAAATAGAAGTCGATCACCCCGGTCAGCTTGTCGCCAATGAACAGCACATTGTTCGGGAACAGGTCGGCATGGATGACGCCGGATGGCAGGTTTTTCGGCCAGGCGGCAAGGATGCTGTCGAGACGCTGCCTGATTGCATCCTGCATGCCGTCGCCGACGATGTCGGCCTGCGGCCCGATGGAGTCAAGAAGCGGCGACCACGCTGCCGGGCCGAGTGCATTCGGCCGGCGCAGCTTCACCGGCGCGCAGTTCAGATGCATGGTCGCCAGCGTCCTGCCCAGCTCGGCGCATTTCTCGCGGTTTGGAAAGCGGCTCCAGGTCCCGTCAAGGAAGGTGAAAATCGCACAGGGGCGGCCCTGGAGCTTCTGAAGGATACTGCCGTCGCGCGCGGTAACGGGCAACGGGCAGTTGAGGCCAGACTTCGCAAGAACCTGCATGACCTCGATGAAAAAGGGGAGGTCGGCCCTGTCCACACGCTTTTCATACAGCGTCAGGATATAGTGCGCGCGGTCTGTGCGAAGAAGATAGTTGGAATTCTCGACGCCCTCGGCAATGCCGGCAAAGCTCAGCACCGTGCCGAGGTCATAGGCCTCGAGGAAGCTGGCAAGCGCGTCATCATCGACATTGGTATAGACCGCCATCAGATGGTCACGCCTGTTTTGTCAGGATTGGCGGGAGCTTGAAGCTGATTGTTTCTTCGACGAGTGCGTCCTCGTCGAGTTGCAGGTCATAGCGTTCCCGCATCTCGTCGATGATCTCGTGGACAAGGCTCTCCGGTGCCGAAGCGCCGGCCGACAGGCCGATATGGGAAACTGCATCAATCTCGTCCCAGTCGATGGCACTAAGGTCGGCAACAAGCCGGCCGCTGGCAGCGCCGGCGCGGGTCGCGACTTCGACCAGGCGTTTCGAGTTCGAGGAATTTTCTGCACCCACAACGAGCACGATGTCACAGTGCGGCGCGATATGTTTCACCGCATTCTGGCGATTGGTCGTTGCATAGCAGATATCTTCGCCGCGCGGACCGGTGATCTGGGGGAAGCGAAACTGCAAAACCGAAATGATTTCCGCCGTGTCGTCCACAGACAGGGTTGTCTGGGTGGCGAATGCGAGCTCGGCGTCTTCGGGCGGTGTCACATTACGCGCGTCCTCGACCGTCTCGATCAGGGTGATATCGCCTGCCTCGACCTGGCCCATTGTGCCCTCGACCTCCGGATGGCCCGCATGTCCGATCAGAAGGATATGTTTGCGCAGCGCGGCATGGCGCCGTGTCTCGACATGTACCTTGGTCACCAGCGGGCAGGTGGCATCAACGGCGATCATGTTGCGGTTGTCTGCTTCCTCGACAACGGAACGGGCCACCCCGTGGGCGGAAAAGACGACGGGCGCACCCTCGGGCACTTCGTCGAGTTCCTTGACGAAGACGGCACCCTTTGCGGCAAGCCCGTCGACCACGGTACGGTTATGCACGATTTCGTGGCGGACATAGACCGGTGCGCCGAATTTCTCCAGCGCAACCTCGACGATGCGCACGGCGCGATCAACGCCGGCGCAGAAACCGCGTGGTGCTGCGAGATGAAGGTATTTCCGGTCTTTTGCCACGGGCTTGTCCATGCCGTTGTTCTTGCGCGAATACGGGGCACAGGTCAATTGCTGTTGTCCTAAAAAGCAGATAGGATGCGCCGCATGGAACACCAGTCCCGCACATCACTTTCCGCATCTTTTGCCCGCTTTGCCGCCCTCGGTGCTGCCGGTTTTGTGCTGGCATCCTGCACGAGCACCCCGGATTACGTCGTCTGTCCCGAAGTCTCGGCCCCGCGTGAGGGCACGCAGGCCTATATGCGCATGGATGACACGCGTGAGGTTTTCGATGTGCGGATGAATGGTGTGAGCGGCCTGTGCGAGGCTGCAGACGGCGGCGCTATATTGATGAATGTATCGATTGGGCTGAAGCTCAAGCGTGCTGCGGGAGAAGATCTTGCCCCGGGTGTGGCCCAGATTGACCTGATCGGCATCGTCGTTGGACCCGATAACGATGTCGTTGAGACCAAGCCAATCAAATACAAGACCGGATTTGCCAAGGGCCAGCGGCTGAATTATCCGGTGGCCGAATACAAAATCACGGTGGCCGATGGCAACAGGCTCGTTCTCAGCCTGCTTCCAACGCACAAATAACCAGACATTTGATGGAAAATAAGTGAGGAAGAGGGGGCGCCGGAAAGCGCCCGCCTCTTAGTTCAGTTTCTCGATTTCGCCGGCGGCGGTGTCGACGAGTGCCAGTCCGGCCTTGTCGTCGAGCTTCGAGGTAATGATCTGCGCTGCCGAGGCAACGGCAAGGCTTGCAGCCTTTTCGCGGAGCTCGTTGATCATGGCAGTTTCAGTTGCCTTGATCTTCGCAGTCGCCTGCTGCTCGCGGCGCTTGATCGTTTCCTTGGCTGCGGCCTCGGCGTTTTCGCGGATACGCTCGGCGGTGGCTTCAGCGTTCTTCAGGATGACTTTCGCCTCCTCTGCAGCTTCGCGATGAAGCCGCTGGAACTGGTGAAGCTCGTCAAGAGCCTCCTCGCGGAGGGTCCGTGCCTCGTCGAGGTCTGCCTTGATCTTGGACGACCTGTCATCAAGCATGGTGTTGATGACGCCGCTGAGGCGCTTCCAGACGAGTGCAGCGAAGGCAACAAAGCCAACGGCGACCCAAACGGATTCCCAGACGATACCTTCCATCACCCTGCCTCCTGCCCGGCAAGTGTGGCCGCGCTGGCCTTCACTGCCTTGTCAGCCTGTGCCTTGGTCGCCTTGACCCCGGCAACCTGTGCAGCGGCCGCGATGGCTGCCTCGGATGCGACGGATGCAAGATTGCTCTCTGCCTCTGCGCGGTCCTCTGCCAGCTTGTCTTCAGCCTTGCCGACCTTAGTGGCCATCCGCTTGGCAGCGCGTGCTGCTGATGCTTCCGCGTTTGCCAGCGCTTCAGCGCTTGCGTTGCGGGCAAACTCGGCTGCCTGTGCCCGTGCTTCTTCGAGACTTGCCTCGTATTCCGCACGGGTTGTAGCAGCTTCGGTGCTTGCCTCGCGGGCTCGCGCCAGATCATCGTCGAGCCGCGAGCGGCGTTCCTCGAGGACCGTACCGATCCGCGGGGTGACGACACGCGACATGAAGACGTAGCCGATGGCAAAGATCACCGCCAGCCAGAACAGCTGTGACGGCCATGTCTCGACCTTCAGCTGCGGCAGGCCCGGCTCTGCGTCGCCGGCTGCATGCGCGATGCCGCCGATGCCAACCACAAGCGATGCCGTGAAGACGGCGGCTGCGGTCTTGCCAGCTTCTATTTTGCCAGCTTCTGTTTCAATTGTGCTCATGCCACTCTCCTTGACTGACCGCCCGGCCGGAACAGGCCCGGCGGACGGTCAAAATAGGATTCGGAAAGCTGGCTTAGAGCGCAAACAGAAGCAGCAGCGCGACAACCAGTGCGAACAGCGCGATGGCTTCGGTCAGGGCGAAGCCCAGGATGCCAATGCCGAACACTTCGCCGCGAGCTGCCGGATTGCGAGCAATCGAGTTGACGAGCGAGGAGAAGATGTTGCCGATACCCAGTGCAACGCCGAGAAGCGGGAGCACAGCAATGCCGGCGCCAATCATCTTTGCAGCTTCTACTTCCATGTTCCTAGTCCTTCCGTAGGTTTTTCAAGTCTATTAGCTGTTAGTCCATTCCGCTGTTGAACGTCAGCGGTAAACGTTACGCCACGCGGCGGCCTGCCCTAGTGCAGGTGCAGCGCGTCATTCAGATACATGCAGGTCAGGATGGTGAAGACATATGCTTGCAGTGCCGCCACCAGGAATTCGAGGCCGGTCAGGCCGATAATTGCTGCAAAGGGCAGAAGCGAGCCGGTCATCGCGATCCCGCCTGCGCCGGAGATCATCACAGCAAGGCCTGCGAACACTTTAAGCATGGTGTGGCCGGCCAGCATGTTGGCGAAAAGACGCACGGACAGGCTGACGGGACGCACAAAATAGGAAATAACCTCGATGACGATCAAGAACGGGATCAGTGGCTTGGGCGCACCTGCCGGAACGAACAGCGTGAAGAAATGCAGCCCGTGCTTGACCAGTCCGACGATGGTAACGCCGACGAAAACGAAGGCCGCCATCGCGAAGGTCACGATGATCTGTGAGGTGAATGTGTAGGAGTAGGGCACCATGCCGAGCAGGTTGCCGAAGAGCAGGAATACGAAGAGCGTGAAGATGAAGGGGAAATAGGCGCGCCCTTCGCTTCCGACATTGCTTTTCACAAGGTCTGCGACGAATTCATACATCATCTCGGCAGCGCATTGCAGTCTGCCGGGCACCATCTCGCGCTTGCTCATTGCGCTGGCAAGGAACGCACCACCGACGACCATGGCAAGCAGCATGAACAGGCTGGAGTTGGTGAAGGAGATGTCGTAACCGCCCGCGCTCAGCTCGAAGATCGGCTTGATCTTGAACTGCTCGATAGGTGAGTGCATGCCAGTAGACGCCATCTCTCAGTCTTCCCTTGCTCGCCAACGGCTAGTCGCCGTCCGTCTCCCGTTTGTCGCCGGCATCCTGCCGGTGCTCGTCAAAATAACCTGTGGCCATGCCGCGTCCCGACATCATCCGCCACACGTTCAGCATTCCGGCCGAGGCTCCAAGGAAGAACATCAACACCAGAAACAGCGGTGATGTTCCGAGCCAGCGATCGAACACCCAGCCTATGAACGCGCCAACCACCACACCGGCAACCAGCTCTGTCGCAACGCGACTTAGGATGGCTCCCATTCCCGCCGGCAAAGCGGCGCGGGACGGTCTTGCCGCATCTTCCCTGTCCCCCTGCATTTTTGCGATGCGGCGGTCGATATCCTGCAGGCGTTTCTCGCCGCGGTTCGGTTCCTGATCGCTCATGCCGTTTCGTCTGTTGGGGCTACCATAAACTGGATGGTGAAGGCCGGAAACGCGGCCGGTTCGGGTCCAGTCTGCCGGTGAAGACGCTATGCGTTTGCCTGTCCCGTGTGGTTTCTGTCCAAGTGACCGGATGCCGGAAAAGCGCTGCAAAGGGCGGCGAATCCCGGACGCCGAAAACGCGCTCAAAATAGGGGGCCGCCTCGAGTTTTGTCAAGTGTTCAATACAGGTCGATTTTGCCTGTAAATCTGCGGGTTTGGCAGGGGGTCAGGACGCTTCGATCCGGCTGCTGTCACATGGGTCAGGCAACAGCCACATCACGGATTCGCTCTGCCGTCTGAAGATCGACTGAAACAAGTTTGGAAATACCGCGCTGTTCCATGGTCACACCGAACAGCCGGTCCATCCGTGCCATGGTCATCCGGTGGTGGGTGATGACAAGGAAACGGGTGTCCGTCTTGGCGGTGATTTCGCGCAGCAAATCACAGAATCGCGCCACGTTGGTGTCGTCGAGCGGTGCATCCACCTCGTCGAGAACACAGATCGGCGCCGGATTGGTAAGGAATACTGCGAAAATCAGGGCAAGAGCGGTCAGCGCCTGTTCGCCGCCCGACAGCAGTGACAGCGACTGCAGCCTCTTGCCTGGTGGCTGTGCCAGGATTTCCAGTCCTGCCTCCAGCGGGTCGTCTGACTCCGTCAGTTGCAGCTCGGCGGTGCCACCACCAAACAGGATCTTGAACAGCTCGCGGAAATGCTCGTTTACTGTGGCGAAACTTGCCAGAAGCTGCTCACGGCCCTGCCTGTTCAGCTTGTTGATGGCAGCGCGCAGCTTTTCGATGGCGGCGACAAGGTCCTCGGCCTCTGCTTCCATGGACTCGATCCGCGAGGAAACCTCCTCCATCTCGGCTTCAGCCCGCAAGTTCACCGGGCCGATATTGTCACGCTCGCGAATCAGGCGCTGGACCCGGTCCTCGAGCATTTCGAGTTCTGGCAGCGCGGCGGCGTCTTCCGCCTCGGCAAGTTCAGCCAGCCCGTCCGGTGCGCAGCCAAGCTTGTCGCTGATCTGCTCGATGACAACCCGTCTTGTTTCTTCGGCTCGCTCGCGTGCGCCTTCGGCACGAATCTGCTGTTCGCGGCTTTCTGCCAGCCTGGCATCAGCCTCGCGCTGTGCGGCCTCGGCTTCGGCGAGAGACGCCTCGGCCAGAGCGAGTGCATCTGCCGCCTGCTGGCGCGATGCCTCGGCCGTCTCGAGGCTGTCGGCAAG
>JAKMFG010000028.1 GCA_022425565.1 Alphaproteobacteria bacterium | reverse complement strand
GAAACCGACGCCGCGTGTCTCGGGCGCCACAACCATGCCGGCGTCGGACACCAGCTTGCCATCGAGCCAGATTTCTCCCTGACGCGGACGCTCGAGACCGGCGGCAAGACGAAGCAATGTCGTCTTTCCACATCCCGAAGGCCCGAGAAGGGTCACAACTTCGCCTTCGCTGACGCTGAAGCTGACATCCTTGACTGACGGAGTGTCGTTGTAAGCATGGGATATGTGACGGAATTCAAGCATCTTGCTGCATATCCTCTTCGCCATCATCCCCGAAATCGCCGTCCACCTCGAGAAAGGCCTCTTCCAGAAGATCAGGATCCCCGCCGCCGTCGGTCTCGTCGAACGCATCATGATCGTCATCATCAACGCTGTCGATAAGGCCGCCGATCACCTGACCCTTGCGGAGCAAACCGGCCGACTTCAGATCGTCAATGCCAGGCAGGTCGGAAAGATCGGCCAGACCAAAATGATCAAGAAAGGCCGGGCTAGTGCCCCAAGTCAGCGGCCTGCCCGGCGTACGCCTTCGTCCACGTGGCTTGATCCAGCCGAGCTCAAGCAGAATATCGATGGTGCCGCGCGACAGGCTGATGCCTCTGATCTCCTCGATTTCGGCGCGGGTAATTGGCTGGTGATAGGCAATGATCGCCAGCACCTCGAGCGCCGCGCGCGACAACGGCCGCTCAACCTGCTTGGTGCGGCTGAGCCGTTCCGCAATCTCTGCCCTCGTGCGGAAGGCAAAGGCATCACCGATACGGCAGAACTCAATGCCACTACTGTCATCAAACCGTGCCTCGATCAGCGGCAACAGGGTCTCAAGCGCCATGCCTTCAGGCAACTGGTTCTGCAGTTCGACGGCGCGGACGGGCTTCGGTGAAGCGAAAATGATCGCCTCGACGGTCGCGGCCCAGACCCCGATTGCGCTGTCGCCACCATCATGCTCTGGCGCAGGTGCGGCATTGAAAGTCGCGGTTGTCATGATTGATCCCTTGATCTTAGAAACAGCGGCGCGAACCTGCTTTCCTGTCGCAAGCGTATCATGCCTTCACGCGCCAGTTCCAGCGAGGCGACAAAATGTGACGCGGTCGCTGAACGCCGGTCGAGATCGGTCTTCAGGTTTGGTGGAAGGAACGTCTCGAGGACAGCCCATTCCGGCAGGTCGCCAATCAGGTTACGAAGCCGTTGCGTGGCCTCCTCGACCGAAAACAGGCGTGTCGCTGCAATGGTCAATGTGCGGTTTTCAACACCAGACTGGATCGCGCCGTAACAGGACAGCAAATCATACAGGCTCGCTGTCCAGACTGGCTCGGTCACACTTTCGAAATGCTCGCTATCACCGCGCGCGAAACGCTGCTGACCGAGGCGTGGCAAAGAAATCAGTCTCTTTGCGGCCTGCTGCATCGATTCCAGTCTGACAAGCTGGTACCGAAGCGCGTCAGTCATATCGACGACTTCCTCGGCAGCTTCCGGCTCAGGCTCGGGAAGCAGCAAGCGCGATTTCAGATAGGCCAGCCATGCCGCGATCACAAGATAGTCAGCGGCAATCTCGAGATCGAGACGACGCGCATTTTCGATGAATGCCAGATACTGTTCGGCCAAGGGAAGAATGGCGATGCGTGCCAGATCGACCTTCTGCTCACGCGCCAGTGTCAGAAGCAGGTCGATCGGCCCTTCAAAGCCATCAAGATTCACAAACAGGGACAGTTGTTCGGGCGCATCCTGGCGCGGCTCGTCCTCGGCGAAGGATGACGCTGTGTTGCCTGCTGTGGTTTCGGAACCTGTTTCGGTCATATGCAGCTGCCCACCTAACCCGCTGCTCTGTCAAACTTGCGAAGAATACAGTCCTGACCAGCCCGCTTCAGCGCCGAACAGATTCGGTCTGCCTCGACGCGCGGCAGCGGCTCGCTGACAACTCGCCAGAACACGCCATCATCGCCATTGTCATGCTTCATGGTGCCAAGCTCGGCACCATCGAGGCGTTCCTTATGCTTGCCATTGAGAAGCCCGGCCTGTTCACGCGCTTTTGCGGCATCACGAAATGCCGCAAGCTGGACAAGATAGAGCGGGTCATCACCACCTACAGCAACTCGCTTTGGCGGCTTCGGCTTCGCGGTCGGCACCGCAACTGCTGCATTCTGACCGTCTTCATTATCGCCGCCGACAGCTTTCTGCTCGGCAGGTGTCTCACTCTCACCCTGCTGCGTGGCAGCGGTCTGTGTCCCGCTCTCGTCAACCAGCTTGCCGCTGGCTTGCGGTGCTGATTCGTCAGGCGTATCAGGTTTTTCTGTGATCTGGGCAACGGCTGCAGCTGCGCCTTCCGGCGCCATCGGCTCGTCAGCAGTCTGCGCGTCAGGCAGCGTCGTCGGGGGCATTTCAGGGACGACTGGCGGCGGACGCAGAATTTCAACATTATCGTCTGGCTGGGCAAGTCCGCCAATCATGCCCATGACCGTCGTTTCCTGATGGGGAATCTTGGCACCGCCCGGATCTGCAGGTTTTACCTTGATAGGCCCGGGATCGGCCTTGATAAGTGCCACATCGACAGCCGGTGCGAATATCATCGGTGGAACAATAATCGCCGCCGCACCAAGACCGCAGAGGATCACAAATCCGATCAGGATCATCCTGAGCCAGCGGAGACCGCGACGCTCTGCAGCCGGTCGAGCCATAGGCGCTACATCTCCTCCCGCGCTTCGATTGCCAATACGCCGAGGCCTGATCTAATCACCAATGCCGTCGCCTTGACAAGGCGCAGTCTTGCGGCAGTGAGTGCCGCATCATCCTCGCGTATAAAACGCAGCTCGGGTGCTTCGCGCCCCGCAGTCCACAGGGCATGGAAGGATGCCGCCAGATCCATCAGGAAAAAGGCGATGCGGTGAGGCTCGTGCGCGTTCGCGGCGGATATGACGAGCTTTGGCCAGCTAGCCAGCTGGCGCAGAACCTCCATCTCGGCAGGATGATCCAGCCGGTCCATCGCTGCCTCGCCAGCGGCGTCCTCGCCTGCCTGACGCAGGACGGAGCAGGCTCGCGCATGGGCGTACTGGACATAGAAGACCGGATTGTCGCGTGACTGCTCTGTGACCCGAGCAAAGTCGAAATCGAGTGTCTGTTCGCTGCGCCTTGTGAGCATGATGAAGCGGATCACATCGGCACCAACCGAGTCGATCACATCGCGCACCGTGACAAAGGTGCCGGCACGTTTGGACATTTTGACCGGCCGGCCGTTATCCATCAGGTTCACAAGCTGGCAAAGGCGGATATCCAGCATGCCCTTGCGGCCAGTCAACGCCTCTACTGCCGCATTCATGCGTTTGACATAGCCACCATGGTCGACGCCAAAGATATTTATCAGCGGTCCGCCGGTGCGGTCGAGCTTGTCCATGTGGTAGGCGACGTCGGATGCAAAATAGGTCCAGCTGCCGTCGGATTTCTGCAGCGGCCGGTCGGTATCATCACCAAATTCGGACGCCCGGAACAACAACTGCTCGCGCGGCTCCCAATCCTCCGGCTCCTTACCCTTGGGTGGCTCGAGAATGCCACGATAGACATGTCCTTCATTCGTCAGCCGCTCGATCGCCGCCGCAACGGAACCGCTGTCGACAAGGGCCCGTTCCGAAGAAAACCTGTCCATGCTGATGCCGAGTGCCCTGAGATCCTGACGAACGCCGTCCATCATCGCATCGATCGTGAAGCTGCGAACCGGCTCAAGCCAGTCTGCCTCGTCGGCATCGAGGAATGTCTCGCCATGTTCGGCTGCCAGTTTCTCGCCGACCTCGACGAGATAAGAACCCGGATAAAGACCGGCGGGAATTTCACCAATCTTCCGGCCAAGCGCCTCGCAATATCTGAGATGAGCCGAGCGCGCCAGCGTGTCGACCTGTGCGCCGGCATCATTGATGTAGTATTCGCGGGTAACGTTCCAGCCGCAGAAATCCAGCAGGCCGGCCATCGCATCGCCAAGCACCGCACCCCGCGCATGGGCAGCATGCAAAGGACCGGTCGGGTTTGCCGAGACATATTCCACATTCACCGGTTGTCCAGCACCGCTGCCGTTCCGCCCATAATCCGTTCCGGCCGCAATGATGTCGTCAACCTCGTTCGCCCAAAGCCGCGGCTCAACACGGATATTGATGAAGCCCGGACCGGCTATATCGACGGATGTGACATCGGCAATCTCGCTGATCTTCGCACTGATCGCTTCGGCGAGGTCGCGCGGCTTCACGCCGACGGATTTTGCCAGCACCATCGCGGCGTTACAGGCAAGATCGCCGTGCGACGCGTCGCGCGGCAGCTCGAACACCACACGCGATGTATCAAGATCGGCAGGCAGGTTGCCGGCTGACTTCATTTGATCAATAATCGATTTAAATTCATCTTCGAAGAATCTGAAAATATTCATTTTTTATCTCAGAATTGGTCCAGGCTCGAAGAGCCTCTGATATTCAAGCATGGCGTAACGGTCGGTCATCGAGGCGATATAGTCGGCGATCACTCTGGCACGAGACATCTCGTCGAGCACACCGATAGCCTGACCATCATGCAGCTGCCATTCGGACGGCAAGGTGTTGGTCTCGGACATAAACAAATCGAACAGCTCTGTCACCACCCGTCTTGCCTTGCTGGTCATACGATTGACCTTGTAATGCCGCCACATGTTCGTGAACAGGAAGTCACGGATGGTCTCGAGGTCGCCCGCCATCTCCGGGCTGAAGGCAATCACCGCTTCGCCGGCACCGCGGATATCATCTGCCGATCCGGCATGCAGACGTTCCAGATTGGCCGATGACTGCGCCAACAGGTCACTCACAAACACGCTGATCAGACGGCGAACAAGCTCATGGGTCCGCCGCCCCGGGCTCAACTGGCCGTGCGCAGCCTCTATGGCGACAAGGATGGGACCGACCTGCGGCAGATCGGCAATCATATCGAAACCGAACAGTTCTGCCCGAAGCGCATCGTCGAAATCATGCGACAGATAGGCGATATCGTCGGACAGGTTTGCAAGCTGCGCCTCTGCCGAACAGTGCGTACCAAGATCAAGCCTCATGGAAGCGTCGAGTGCGGCAATCGCCGGACGGACGGTGGCCCTGTCGGTGATGGGGCCATTATGCTTGACCACACCTTCCAGCGTTTCCCATGTGAGGTTCAGCCCGTCAAAGGCGGCATAGCGCTGTTCAAGGGCCGTTACAACGCGGACCGTCTGCTCGTTATGGTCGAACCCGCCAAAATCGATCATCGCCGCCTGAAGCGCATCCTCTCCGGCATGGCCGAACGGAGTATGGCCAAGGTCATGTGCGAGCGCCACCGCCTCGGCAAGATCGTCGTTCAGTCGCAGCGCTCGGGCCATGGAACGCGCGATCTGCGCAACCTCGATGGAGTGCGTCATACGGGTACGGAAATAATCACCCTCGTGATAGACGAACACCTGGGTTTTGTGTTTCAGCCGGCGAAATGCCCCGGAATGCAGAATGCGGTCGCGGTCTCGCTGGAATGGCGTGCGGCCAGCCAAAGTATCGGCCAACGCACCAGATTTGGCACCAGATTTCGCACCGGCACTGCGATCACGCTTTTCGTCATGCTCACGTCCACGGCTTTGCGGCCCATGACTGGCATAGGCGGCAAGATCGCGCGTCTCGCGCATGGAATTCTCAGCTGCGGATGACACGTCGGACAACCCCGGAAACGTGGCGTGGAACTGAAGGTAATGTAGGCTTTGCGGGGATTTTTCTCAAACATAAATACCCGGCACGAACAGCTGCCATGTGCCTGAGGTTGACGATCTCCTCACCCTCTTGGCTCCAGCTTGATTTGCAGCGTACCTGCGGTCATATTGAAAGAAGGACGTCACGCGCGCGCAGGAGGCCATTCAGGCTATGAGCGATATCACCGCAGACAACATGTCAGACAACATGGCAGACGCCGGGTCGGCAGGCCAGCCGGGCGCCGGACAGTTCGGGCTGAGTGTTGCAGCGGCGAAGCGGATCACCGTGATGCTGGAGAACGAGCCGGATGGCAGCTTTTTCCGTGTCGCCGTCAATGGCGGCGGTTGCTCGGGCTTCCAGTATGAATTCAGTATCGACACCGCACGCCAGGATGATGATCTCAGCTTCGCCAGCCATGATGTCGAAGTCGTGATCGACGAGATCTCGCTCGAGCTTGTTGACAATGCCGAGCTCGATTATGTGCAGGATCTGATGGGCGCCTATTTCTCGGTCAGCAATCCGAACGCCACCGCCTCCTGCGGTTGTGGCACCTCCTTCTCTGTCTGATCCGATGCGCATTGCCAGCTGGAACGTGAACTCCGCCAAGGCGCGGCAGGATCACATCCTGAACTATCTGAGCGCTGGCAGCTGCGATGTACTGCTGATCCAGGAAACCAAGACACAGGATGTGAATTTCCCGGTCGAGGCCTATCAGCAGCTCGGCTGGCACGTCGCCTTCCACGGACAGAAAAGCTATAACGGCGTCGCCATCGCTGCTCGGATGCCGCTGGAAGACGTCACAAGCGGCCTTCCCGGCGATGATGAGGACGAGCAGGCCCGCTATATGGAGGCCACGGTCGGCGGGGTTCGTGTCGCCACCATCTATCTGCCGAACGGGAACCCGGCCCCGGGACCAAAATTCGACTACAAACTTTCATGGATGAAGCGGCTACGCGCCCGTGCCGGCGAGATGCTGGCATCGGAAATGCCAGTTGTTCTGGGCGGAGATTTCAATGTGATCCCGCAGGATATCGACTGCTACGACCCGCCTGGATGGGAGGGCGACGCTCTTACCCGGCCGGAAAGCCGCGCTGCCTTCTACAGCCTGTGCCACGACGGCTTTACAGACGCTCTGCGCGCCTGCCATCCGGCAGAGGTTCTTTACAGCTACTGGGACTATCAGGCCGGTGCCTGGCAAAAGGACAACGGCGTGCGGATCGACCATCTGCTGCTTTCACCGGAAGCCGCCAACCGGATCACCGGCGCCGGCGTCGATAAGGGACCACGCGGCGAGGAAAAGCCCTCTGACCACACCCCTGTCTGGGTGGAACTCGCCGACCCTGCCTGACAGTTCCGGCGCGCCCGTTTTCCTAGCGATGCTTGTTGCTTGGTGTGAAGCCGGTCTTGTCGGCATTGCGCGGCTCGTTCACCCATAGCTGACCGCCCGGATGCATGCCCGCACCATGGACAGCCGACACCGCCGAACAGCGCATGCGGTTCAGCAGCCTTGTATCAGCATCGCCGACAGACGGGTGTGCGCCACCGTTCGCGGTTACCGCCGCGTCCCAGGCCGCCTTGCGGGCCGCCATCACGGCTTCATCCTCGAGCTGCTTGCAGCTGAGCGTGTTGTCGTTCAGATCGACCAGAATGTCGTCCCCCTGCTCGATCAGTCCAATCGGGCCGCCGACGGCAGCTTCCGGACCGACATGGCCGATCACCAGACCAACCGAACCGCCCGAGAAGCGCCCGTCGGTCATCAGGCCGACAACGATGCCGCGCTCGCGGCAGAGCGCGGTGATGCGCGAGGTGGAATCAAGCATTTCGGGCATGCCGGGGCCGCCGACCGGACCTTCATAGCGAACAACGATCATGTCGCCATCCTCAAAATGGTCGGGGTTGCCGTCCAGCATCTCGAGCAGCTCCTGCTCGCCGTCGAATACCTTGGCGAGGCCGGCGAAGATGTTGTTCTCGAGGCCACCCTCGACGCCGGCGAGTTTCAGCACTGCACTGAATTCCGGTGACAGGTTGCCACCGAGCACACGAAGGCCGCCAGTCGGCTTGTAGGGATTTGCCACACTGTGGATGACATCACCATCAGGTGCCGGCGGGTCGAGGCGTGCCAGCTGTTCGGCAAGTGTCTCGCCGGTACAGGTCAGCACATCTCCGTTCAGCAGGCCGGCATCCAGCAGGTCCTTCACAAACACCTGAATACCGCCCTTGGCATCGATATCGACCATCGAGAACCGGCCGAACGGACGGGCATCGACAATCACCGGCACGACATTTGTCGACAGGTGGTTGAATTCCTCGGCGCTCATCACATCGGCGGAGAAATTGCTGTATCCGGCAGCACGGGCGATTTCCGGCGCGTGCAGCATGACGTTGGTCGAGCCACCAACCGCCATCGCCACGATAATGGCGTTGCGGATGGACTCATTGGTAACGATGTCGCGCGGCTTGATGTCCTTGGCGACCATGTTGTCGAGGCAGTCGATCAACTGGTCGGGGAATTCAGTCAGTCGGCGATCATCCTGCGAGGCCGGCGAGACCATATGAAGGGGCTGCATGCCGACGACGCCGATGAAGGTCTGCATCGTGTTGTAGGTGAACATGCCGCCACAGCTGCCGAAGCCCGGGCAGGCCTCGAGCGCGATCCGGCGTTTCATACCCTCGTCACCACTTCCCGCCAGCTGGTAGCTGGTGATGATGTCGATCGGCTCTCCGGTGGCGGAATCCGTTCCCGGGCGGATCGAGCCGTCCGACATGATCACGGCCGGGCGGTTATGTTCCAAGATCGCGGCGAGTGTTCCCACAGGCGGCTTGTCACAAGCCACGACGGCGATCACGCCTTCAAGGCCGGAGGCGCTCAGATGCTCGCAAAGCGAATCATTTGTCACCTCGCGCCCGATCAGCGAATAGCGCATTT
>JAKMFG010000027.1 GCA_022425565.1 Alphaproteobacteria bacterium | reverse complement strand
GTCGATGCGCTGGGCACGGCGCTCACGCGATGCCTTCGTGGCGCTTCCGGGCTATGGCCAGTTCGGCATTGGCCAGGGATCGGTTTTTCCCGCGCTTCGCGCCGAATCCGTTGCCGCGCTCGAGGATATCGATTTCGAGGGTTACGCCATTGGCGGACTGGCGGTTGGCGAGGGACAGCAGGCGATGTTCGAAACGCTGGATGTGACCACGCCCATGATGCGCGCCGACAGGCCGCGCTATCTGATGGGGGTTGGCAAGCCGGCCGATCTGGTGGGCGGTGTGGCGCGGGGCGTTGACATGTTCGATTGTGTGCTGCCGACTCGGTCCGGGCGCACCGGCCAGGGCTTCACCCGCCGTGGGCCGGTCAATATCAAGAATGCGCGCCATGCCGAGGACACGCGCCCGCTTGATGCAGAATGTGGCTGTCCGGCCTGTTCGCGCTATTCGCGGGCCTATCTTCATCATCTCTTCAAGGCTGATGAGGTGCTGGGGCTGATGCTGCTGAGCTGGCACAATATTCAGTATTATCAGGATCTGATGGCCGGCATGCGCGCTGCCATCGAAGCCGGGGCCTTCGCCGAGTTCGAGGCTGATTTCCACGCGACGCAGGCGCTCGGCGACATCGAGCCCGTTGGCTGATGGCGGGGGGTGGCGACAGGCTCCGCCGCTGGCTGGAGGATGCCGCCGCCGAGGCCGGTTTTGCCGGTGTCCATGTCACCGGCGCCACGCTGCCGCCCGAGACCGGCGCACGCCTGAACGACTTCGTGTCGGATGGCCGGCAGGGCGACATGGTGTGGCTTGCCGAGACCGCGCCGCGCCGCGCCAGCCCGGCCGCCATGTGGCCGGAGGCCCGAAGCGCCATCGTGCTGACGATGAATTACGGCCCGGATCACGACCCGATGGATAATCTGGCGGCGCGTGACCGGGGCAATATATCGGTCTATGCGCGCGGGCGAGACTATCACGATGTCATCAAGGGCAGGCTGAAACAGCTTGCTGGGCAGTTCGCGGCCAAAAGTGGCGCGGATGTGAAGGTGTTTGTCGATACCGCCCCGCTGATGGAAAAGCCGCTGGCGGCACAGGCCGGGGCGGGCTGGCAGGGCAAGCACACCAATCTTGTGTCGCGCGAGAATGGCTCCTGGCTGTTTCTGGGCACCATCCTGACAAGCGCCGAGCTGGCAACCGACAGCGCCGAGACCGATCATTGCGGGTCCTGCAGGAAATGCCTCGATGCCTGCCCGACGGACGCTTTTCCCGCGCCTTATCAGCTCGATGCGCGGCGCTGCATCTCCTATCTGACGATCGAGCACAAAGGCCAGATCCCGGCTAAATTCAGGGCCGCCATCGGCAACCGTATTTTCGGCTGCGACGACTGCCTTGCCGTCTGCCCCTGGAACAAATATGCCGAACGCGCCGCCGAGGCGAAATTCCATGGCCCGGGCGAAATGCCGCCACTGGCCGACCTGCTGGCGCTGGACGACGCCGCTTTCAGAAAGATGTTTGCCGGTGGGCCGGTGCGCCGCGCCGGGCATGCGCGCTTCCTGCGCAACGTGCTGGTGGCGGCAGGCAATAGCGGCGATGCCGGGCTGGTGCCGGCAGCACAGGCGCTGCTGGGCCATGACAGCCCGCTGGTACGCGGCATGGCCGTCTGGGCGCTGCGCCGTCTTCTAGGCAAAGAGCAATATATGACGCTGCGCGCCACCTGCCTGCCGCAGGAGGATGACCAGTCGGTGCTTGCCGAATGGGGCTGAACCCGTCCCAATCTCAAAAAAAAGCGGCGCCCTAAGGCGCCGCAGGCAGGGAAGGGCTCCCGGGATATGCCCGGGAGACCGGTTTGTTACAAACTCTAGTTACCCGGATATCCGCGCTCGCCATGTTCGGCGAGGTCGAGACCGTCGACTTCCGTCTGGTCGTCCACCCGCAGGCCGACCACGGCCTTTGCGATCATCAGGATGATCACGCTCACCACCAGCGTCCAGACGACGGTAATGGCGACCGATGCCAGCTGCACCATGAACTGCGAGCCTGCACTCACGCCATCGGCAAGGCCGAGGCCGCCAAAGCTTGGCAGAGCGAGGAAGGCCACAAGGAGCGAGCCGATAATGCCGCCGACACCATGGACCGCAAAGACGTCGAGCGAGTCGTCGATCTTCAGCTTGCCGCGGATGATGTCGACCGCGACGTAGCAGCCGAAACCGCCGGCGAGGCCGAGGATGAGGCCGCCGGGCACGCCGATAAAGCCGGAGGCCGGGGTCACGGTGGCAAGGCCGGCGACCATGCCCGTGACGATGCCGACAAGCGACGGACGCCCGAAGCGCATCCATTCAATGCCCATCCATACCAGCGAGGCTGTGGCAGCGGCGATATGGGTGACCAGCAGCGCCATGCCGGCACTGCCGCCGGCACCAAGTGCCGAGCCGCCGTTGAAGCCGAACCAGCCGACCCACAGCATGCTGGCGCCGATCATGGTCAGCGCCGGGCTGTGCGGCGGGATCTGGCTTTGCGGGAAATGACGGCGCTTGCCGACCATCACCGCACAGACGAGGGCCGCCGTACCGGCCGTGGCATGGACCACGATGCCGCCGGCGAAATCCATAACGCCCCAGCCGGCCATGATGCCGCCACCCCAGACCCAGTGGGGGCCCGGGGCATAGACGAACAGCATCCACAGAACCGAGAAGATCAGCACTGCGGCGAATTTCATCCGCTCGACATAGGCGCCGATGACCAGTGCCGGGGTGATGATGGCAAAGGTCATCTGGAAGGCCGCGAACAGCGATTCCGGAATGGTGCCCGACATGCTGTCGACGCCGATGCCGCCAAGGAACATGTTGTCGAGATTGCCGAACCAGGCGCCGTCACCGGAGAAGGCCAGCGAATAGCCGGCGACAACCCACAGCACCGACATCAGGCAGGCGATGGCGAAGTGATGCATCAGCACCGAGATGATGTTCTTCGACTGCACAAGGCCGGCATAGAACAGCGCCAGGCCAGGCAGGGTCATGAACAGGACAAGTGCGGTAGCCGACAGGATCCAGGCAGTATCGCCGGTATCGAGGCCGTCTGCGGCAAGGGCGGGAAGCGCCGACATGCCGACGAGGCCGAGGGCCGTCAGGCCGCGCAGGACAAAGTGAGTAAACATGATCTTCCTCCGGAATGGTGCCGCGCTGACAATCCCCATCCGCCACGGCACCCTTCAATGTTGCAGGGTCTGCGTGCCACCGGAGATACCGCAATGGCAAGAAAAATGCCTTTATTGAAGGCATGCATGATCATGAATGCTGATGAATAATGCGAAATGCCTAAATATTAGGCTGATTGATGCAATGAACAGACAAATGCGCGCCAATGGGTGTGCCATATGGGCGGCGCTTGGCCGTTCGACCAGCGGCAATCTCGTCATCATGGGGGAGGAAGGAAGCTGGAGCGGCTGACCAGACTCGAACTGGCCCTAAGAGCTTGGAAGGCTCTTGTGCTACCACTACACCACAGCCGCGTCGCTTCGGGCATCTTTTGCCACCAACGGCGACAGGGGTCCAGAAAATTCTTGGTGCAGTGAGACCCTCTGCCGGCATTGCGGTGAGGCGCCAGTCTGTGTCATTGGTGAGAGATGACCGGACCAATGCCCACCCGCAGCACCCGCAGCACCAGCAGCAGCCCTACCACCAACAGCCCGGCCCATAGCCCGGCCAACAGCATCAGCATCAGCAACCGCGACCTGCGGCGGCTGTGGCTGGCGGCGAACCGGCTGGTGGAGCCGCCCTCCGGCCCGCTGAATGCCGCCGGCATCATGCAGATCATCCGCGATCTGGGCTTCCTGCAGATCGACACGGTGCGCAATGTGGTGCGGGCCCAGGACCATATCCTGTGGTCGCGCAACCGCAATTACCGCGAGCGGATGCTCTGGCCTTTGTTGCAGCAGCGCCATCTGTTCGAGCATTTCACCCATGACGCCTCGCTGATCCCGGTAGAGACCTATTCCCTCTGGCAGCGCCAGTTCCGCCGGCTTGGCGAGCGTGCCGCGAAGGCCGCCTGGTACAGGTCCGGCATGGATCAGGGCGAGATCAAAGCGCTGCGCGACCGTATCGCCGCTGAAGGGCCGCTCTCTACCCACGCCTTCGACAGCACCGCCGAAAGCCGCGAGATGTGGGCCCGCAAGCCGCACAAGAAGGCGCTGGAACAGATGTGGTATGCCGGGGTGCTGGCCACCTCCATGCGGCGCAATTTCGTCAAATATTACGATCTCGGCGAACGGGTCTTCCCGCCGCTGCCGCCGGACGCACCGGATGAGGATGCTGCCGGTCGGGCGCTGTGCGAACTGGCGATGCAGCGACTGTGGGTGGCGAGCCCCGGCGAGATCCGCAAATTCTGGGAGGCGCTGCCGCCTGCCGAGGTGGCGGCATGGGCCCGCGGCTCGGACCTGGTGCCGGTGCGCATCGAGAGCGCCGACGGCAAATGGCAGGAGGCACTGGCGCTTCCCGATATCGAGGCGTGGCTTGCCGCCATCCCGCCGCTGACACCGCAGCTGCGGATCATCAACCCGTTCGACCCGGCGATCCGCGACCGCGCGCGGCTGAAACGCATCTTCGGCTTTGACTATACCAACGAGATGTTCGTGCCCGCCGCGAAACGCCGCTGGGGCTATTACGTCTATCCGCTGCTGGAGGGGGACAGATTTGTCGGCCGGATCGAGGCCAAGGGCGACCGGCAGGACGGCACGCTGCGGGTCACCGGCTTCTGGGCCGAGGACGGCGTGCGCTGGGGCAAGGGGCGCGCGGACAGGCTGCGGTTGGAGCTGGATCGCTTCGCCCGTCTCGCCGGGCTGACACCGGCGCCGTTCAGCCCGTCGACAGCTTCATAAGGCGGCTGCCTGAGCAGCTACCCCGCCTTTTTCATCTTTACCGCTTTCGGCTTCGGGGCCCTGGCGGCCGGGCGCGGGGCGACATCGACCCAGCCTGCCAGATTGGCGGCGGCCAGCTCCTCGATCACCTTCATTCCGTCGTCGCTGTCATTCAGACAGGGGATATAGGTCAGCGTCTCGCCGCCGGCCTCGTGAAATTCCTCTTCCAGCTCGTTGCCGAGCTCGTCCAGCGTCTCCAGGCAGTCGGCGACAAATCCCGGGGCCAGCACCATCACATGCTTGTGGCCGTCCTCGGCCATCTCGGTCACCGCCTCGTCGGTATAGGGCATCAGCCACGGCTCGGACCCGAAGCGCGACTGGAAGGTGGCGTGGAAGGTCTCCTTGTCCCATCCCAGCTCTTCGCGCAGCAGGCGGGCCGTCTTCATGCAGTGGCAGTGATAGGGATCGCCCGACATGTGATAGCGCTTGGGAATGCCGTGGAAGGAGATCACCAGCGCGTCCGGCTTGCCATGTTCGGCCACGGCCGTGCGCACCGAATTGGCCAGCGCCGAGATATAGACCGGGTTGTCATGCCATGGCGGCACGGTGCGGATCGCCGGCTGCCAGCGCAGATCCAGCATCCATTTGAACAGCTCGTCATTCACCGTGGCCGTGGTCGAGGCGGCATATTGCGGGTAGAGCGGCATCACCACGATCTGGGTGCAGCCGGCATCGGTCAGTTTTTGCAGCTGGTTCGGGATCGACGGCTCGCCATAGCGCATGGCGTAATCGACGACGAGCCCGTCCTGCTTGAAGGTCTTTGCCAGATGTTCGGCCTGCAGGCGGGTGATCTTGCGAAGCGGAGATCCGTCCGGGTCGTCATGAAGCCAGATCCGGTCATAGAGCGCGCCGGATTTCTTCGGCCGCACATTCAGGATGATGCCGTTCAGGATCAGCCACCAGAGCGGGCGCGACACCTCGATCACACGTT